>NZ_JADMOU010000004.1:0-99608 GCF_015558905.1 Bacteroides sp. D55t1_190419_B8 | reverse complement strand
GGTTCTTCATCAGTTCCTGCTCACGTAGAAATGATGGGATTCCTGGGAATTGGTAACAACCCGATGGTAGGTTGTACAGTAGCTTGTGCGGTTGATGTAGCTCAGGCTTTAAGCAAGTAATTCAGATTACTTTATATAGATAAACTCCTGTAGTCCTTGCGATTGCAGGAGTTTTTTTGTAGTAACTTGTAATAGATGGCAGTTACAAACACTTCATTCCAGACATTATTTAAGGCTACAGAAGATGAAATAGCTGAATATATGGAAGCACTTGGTTTTGAAATGGACTATATAGATGAATTCCATAATGAACAATACAAAATCTTTGACGCTGTCCCTAACAATGTATTATATGGTATTGATGGTGACTTATATTTCATTGATACGCAAATAAGATTAAGAACATTTAAGAAATCAGCACTATACTCATTATAAGAATTAAGATCAAAGGTAGCCTTTCCGTTATTTACAACCACATTCCCTTTTGAATAGGTATACATCTCCATTCATCAACAGATATAACTTAATATAAACCTGCAAGAGCAAATAATGTAGCTAATTCGAGAACTTTTGTACGACTTCGCCTGTTTACATAACAGATACTAAAACATTATACAACAATGCTACTCACATTCTTAAATACACTTGCCACTATTATCAGTGTTATTAGTCTGCTAATTGTCACTTACGGAGTATTAGTCTGCTTCATTGCCTTTTTACGCAATGAGATAAAACGATTCAACGGAACATATACGGTTAACAATATACGACAGTTGAGGGCGGATTTTGGTACTTACCTTTTGCTTGGATTGGAGTTTCTAATTGCTTCCGACATACTAAAAACAGTGGTTGATCCGACGTTGGACGAATTGGCAATCCTAGGTGGAGTAGTCATAGTGAGAACTGTGCTTTCTGTATTTTTGAATAAAGAGATCAAAGAATTGGCCGAAAATGATTCAGCGAAAGAAATATAGCATATTACCGCACAACTAAGTTTCTTCAAAGCCACGTCCTTTTTTATTGCCTGATATTTCTATTTTACCTACCTTTGTACGGGAAACATTTACACACTGACTGGCAAGGAATAGAAACACGTCAAAAAAAATGGGAATTACACATCTATCTATTGAGCTTACACTTGATCTGATTGCGTTAATTATAGGAATCATCCTTATCATACGCGCCAAAGATAATTATCCGAAATTATATTGGGGAATTATAGCTACCGGCATCGGTATTATGTTTTCATGGGAAAATATCGGATGGCTGACAATTGTCACAGACACTCCGGAATACAACTTCACAGAATTGCTCAACATTGAGAAAATGCTCAAATGGTATGCTTTAGCAAATATTGTAGCCCTGTTCCCTATCGCTTCTTTATCGCCGGGCTATCTGAACCATTTCAGAATATTTACTTTTCTATTATTACCCATTATTACGATAACCGTAGGAATCAGCTATTTAAGCTTCAATGGGAATATCACTCCCATCCACTCCATGGATGAAATTATTCCGAATATCCATCTAATAGATGTCAAGCTTAGGGTTTGCATATTCCTGTTATCCGTTTTTACCCCGCTCGTTCTTCTTATTTATCCTATGATGAATAACAAGACCTACCGCAGGATAAATAATAACATGTATCTATTCATCGGTTTTCTATTCGTATTTTTAGGGATATACATCTTGTTCACTCTAAATATCAATGAATTTGTTTTCAACCTGTTCGGCATTATGGCAATCGTTTTTACGGTCTTATTCTCCATACAATATTTACGTTACGAGAACCCGTTTTCGAACCATATAAACATGATTCATAACGCAAAGAATACGGAAAGCCCCATAATGCCACAAGCCGGAAAATCATCTCCTCCTCTCCCGCTCTTCTTAACGATTGAAACCTATCTTCAGGAACAGCATCCCTATACCGATCAACGGTATAATATAGAACTTTTAGCCAAAGCTCTGAATAAACAAGAACACGATATTTCAGCAGCAATCAAAAGTCGGGGTTTTACAGGTTTCCGGGAATACATTAATTATCTTCGACTGGAATATTTCAGACAGCTAGCCGCCGAAAATCCAAAGAGTAATGTAAAAGAACTGATGTTTGCATGCGGTTTCACCTCCCGGGCAACTTTCTATCGTAACTTTTCAGAAAAGTATGGTGTATCACCCAGCAAATTCATTGATAGTCAAAGAGTAAAGCAATAAATTCCTTTTTTTAAAAGCATAATTCTTACTAGTAAAAGTGTCTCATTTCAGGAATGAGACACTTTTTATTTTTGTAGCTAAAAGCAATCCATTACTTTTGATGCAAAATAAAACTACGACGTTCACATCATCAACAGATTAATCAGATACCAAGATAAATAGAATGAATATGAATACTGATAATTGCAATCACACCAACACAGAGAAAAATCAAGAAGAAAAGATCTTTTTATATACTACTATAACTGGAAACTTGCAACTAATCCATTTAGAACAGATTGGCTATTTCCGGTATAACTCCAAGAGTAAACTATGGGAAGCTGTATTAAATAACAATCATATCCTGGCACTCAGAAGAAATACAAACTCACAAAAGATATTGAGTCTGCATCCCTATCTTATCCAGATTAGCCAGTCACACATTATCAATATAAGCTATCTGGTTTCGATTGAAGACAACAATTGCATATTGCTTCCTCCATTTAATGAAATGGAACTTTTACAAGTAAGCAAGTCTTTCATGAAGAAGCTAAAAGAAAAATATCCATGTATCTGATTCCCTATAGCTCATCTTTATGCTCTATGCAACACCCAGCAGTTCCACTTCGAAGATCAATGTCGAGTAGGCAGGAATAGAATCAAAAGATTTGATACCGTATCCCATTGCATAAGGAATATAAATAATCCATTTATCGCCAACATGCATTTTCTGAAGTGCCACCTGCCATCCTTCTATTACATCACTAAGACGTAGGGCATCGGGACAAGTACGCTCATAAGAATTATCAAACACCCGGCCATCAATCAGACTTCCTTTGTAATGCACGGTAACAATACTCCGTGCACCCGGAGAAATCGTACTTTCGCCAGTTTCCAAAACTTTGTAATAGATTCCACCCGGCAATGCGAAAACACCCTCCTGAAAAGACAGCTTTTTCAGAAATCGCCGATTGGCCTCTTTGTATTCTTTCTTTTTCCCCATAAATAAATTGATTAAGAACTTGCAAAAATAATCAGAATAACAAAGGATTTAGCATAAAAACTGTATATTTGTTCGTTGAACTATAAAAAGACTCCTCGCTATGGGACAAACAAAGACTACACGTAGCATCAGTGCTACCGGACTATTTTTGCTCATCATGATAACTGTGGGCCTATATTCATGCACACGCACTCAAAAAGACATCATTCCTTCTGCCGATTATGCACCGTATGTAAACGCATATACGGGAGGAGTCATCTCGCAAAATTCGACCATACGTATAGAACTGACCCACGACCAACCCATGGTGGATATAAACAATGAGTTAAAAAGCAACCCATTCAGTTTCTCACCTTCATTAAAGGGAAAAGCATATTGGGTAAGCAACAATACCATTGAATTTGTGCCTGAAGAAGGAGCGCTGAAACCGGGAACACTTTACGAAGGAACTTTCCGGCTCGGAGACTTTATCGAAGTAGAGAAAAAGCTGAAAGAGTTCAACTTCTCATTCCGCGTACAAGAACGTAACTTCACCCTGCAACTGGAATCATTACCGATTACAGCTACCCAACCGAATGAGATAAATATGAAAGGAGAGATACGTTTCAGCGATGTAGTGAAAAAGGAAGAGGTAGAAAAGATGCTGACTGCCAGTGACGGGAAAAAGAGTTATCCGGTGGAAGTCACCGCAACCGACAATCATACCCGGTATTTGTTTAGTATCAGACAAATCCCCAGAGAAGCTGATGATTACCCCTTGACTATCACAGCCAACGGCACCCCGGCCGGCATCGACCGTAAACAAAGCGAAGAAGTACTGATACCGGCGAAAGATTGTTTTCGTTTTATGTCTGCCGAACGCATCGACCAACCGGAAAACGGAATCGAGATTGTTTTCTCCGCTCCCCTATCCACTACTCAAGATTTAAAAGGACTGATTGAGATCCCGGAAATCTCCTCATCGATCTTCCAAATCAGCGAGAACAGAGTTTTTATCTATTTCGAAGCAAACACACAAAATAAACTGACGTTGAATATCCATGAAGGAGTCAAAGACAGTCAAGGTAAAGCGTTGGGAACTTCTCATACGATCTCATTCAGTGAAGTAAGTCTGAAACCACAAGTGGAAATGTCTACTACCGCCGCTATCCTGCCCGATTCGAAAAGTCTGATTATTCCTTTCAGGGCTGTCAACCTGTATGCTGTGGATTTGAGCGTGATCCGCATTTTTGAGAACAATGTATTGATGTTTATGCAAACCAATTCACTGGCCTCGGCCAATGAGCTGCGCCGTTCGGGCAGACTGGTTTACAAGAAAACGTTATGGCTTGCCAAAGATGCTTCCAAAGACATTCATCATTGGGGAGATTACTCGATAGACCTTGCCGGATTAATCCATCAGGAACCGGGTGCCATCTATCGTGTAATACTTTCATTCCGTCAGGAATACTCCGCTTATCCTTGTGGAGGAGTCGAGAATCAGGATATGAAATTCGCCGACAGCAGCACCTCCGACGGACTGACTAAAGTAAGTGGAAGTGTCTTGTCCGAAGAAGATGAAGCAATCTGGAATACCCCCGAAGCCTACTATTATTACAATGGCGGAACAATGGACTGGAGTGTGTACCGATGGACGGAACGCGACAATCCCTGTCATCCGTCTTATTACATGAATTCAGACCGGATAGCTGCCTGCAACGTTTTTGCTTCCAACCTGGGAATGATTGTAAAACGGAACTCACTGAATAAACTGTGGATTGCTGTCAGTAATATTTTGGATACAAAGCCGATAGGGAAAGCACAGGTAACAGCGTATAACTTCCAGTTACAACCCATAGGGAAAGGAGAAACCAATGGGGAAGGATTCGTTGAAATCACTCCGAACGGTGTGCCTTTCATAATTGTGGCAGAATCGGAAAAGCAAAAGGCATACGTCCGCGTTGTGGACGGTGAAGAACAATCCGTCAGCAGATTCGACGTGGGAGGAAAAGATATCCAAAAGGGACTGAAAGGATTCATATATGGCGAAAGAGGGGTATGGCGCCCGGGAGACACGCTGCATATTTCCTTTATATTGGAAGACCGCGAAAAGAGAATCCCCGACAAGCATCCCGTAGCATTGGAGATTTACAATCCGAGGGGACAGTTCTACACGAAAATGATTTCAACACAAGGAATGAACGGATTCTATACATTCGACGTTCCGACACAGGCAACAGACCCGACCGGGCTTTGGAATGCGTATATCAAGGTGGGAGGAACCACCTTCCACAAAGGTCTGCGTATCGAAACCATAAAACCCAACCGCCTGAAAATAAATCTGGCATTGCCGAAGGTTCTTCAAGCCACGGACAAGGATTTCTATGCCCCACTCACTTCAACTTGGCTGACAGGAGCAACTGCCTCCAAACTGAAAGCCAAAGTAGAAATGTCTTTATCGAAAGTGAATACACAGTTCAAGAATTACGGACAATATATCTTTAACAATCCGGCTACGGATTTCACGACTATCAAAACAGATATATTTGACGGCACACTGGATGCAGAAGGGAAAGCAAACGTCATGCTGAAAGTTCCGACCGCAACGGAAGCGCCGGGTATGCTGAACGCTACTTTCACCACCCGCGTGTTCGAACCGGGAGGAGATGCCAGCATCTACACTCAAACGATTCCATTCTCACCATTCACCTCTTATGTCGGTATCAATCTGAACCAGCCGAAAGGCAAATATATTGAAACTGACAAAGATCATGTATTCGATATTGTAACTGTAAACACGCAGGGACAGCTAGTGAACAGTTCTAATCTGGAATACAAAATATACCGCATCGGCTGGAGTTGGTGGTGGGAAAACAGTGGTGAATCTTTCGGAACGTATATCAACAATAGTTCCATCACTCCTGTTGCCAGCGGCAATTTACAGACAAGAGGCGGAAAAGCATCTTTCAAATTCCGTATCGATTATCCGTCATGGGGACGCTATCTGGTTTACGTGAAAGATAAAGAGAGTGGACATGCCACCGGAGGTACAGTTTATGTTGACTGGCCGGAATGGCGGGGACGTTCGAGCAAGACTGATCCCAGCGGTATCAAGATGCTTGCTTTCTCACTGAACAAAGACTCTTATGAAATAGGAGAAACAGCCACAGCAATCATTCCTGCAGCAGCGGGAGGACGTGCACTGGTATCCATAGAAAACGGTTCTACCGTATTACGGCAAGAATGGATAGAGGTTTCCAACGGAGGAGATACGAAATATACATTCAAGATTACACCGGAGATGACTCCGAATGTATATCTGCATATCAGTTTGTTACAGCCTCATGCGCAAACAGTCAATGACCTGCCCATCCGTATGTATGGCGTCGTTCCGGTATTCGTGACTAACAGTCAGACGGTGTTACAACCGCAGATACAGATGCCGGAAGTGTTACGCCCGGAAACCAACTTCAATGTGACCGTCAGCGAAAAGACCGGAAAACCGATGACTTATACATTAGCTATTGTAGACGACGGTTTGCTGGATCTTACCAATTTCAAGACCCCGGACCCATGGAATGATTTCTATTCACGCGAAGCACTCGGCATCCGGACATGGGATATGTATGATAATGTATTGGGAGCTTCCGCCGGAAGTTACAGTTCACTTTTCAGTACGGGTGGCGACGCGACATTGAAGCCTGCCGATGCAAAAGCAAACCGTTTCAAACCGGTAGTCAAGTTTATAGGTCCTTTCTATCTGGGAAAAGGTAAGAGCCAGACGCATACGTTGAAACTTCCGATGTATGTAGGTTCGGTACGTGCCATGGTGGTTGCCGGACAAGAGGGAGCGTACGGCAATGCGGAAAAAACGGCTTTCGTACGGACTCCGTTAATGATGTTGTCCACCTTGCCCCGTGTGCTTAGTATTCAGGAAGAAATCACCGTTCCGGTAAATATCTTTGCGATGGAAAATCAAGTAAAGAATGTAACCGTATCACTTCAAGCGTCCGGTGGAGGAGTACAGATTGTAGGGGCCAACCAACAGTCGCTCAAATTTAGCCAACCGGGTGACCAGCTCGTGTTCTTTACCTTAAAAACAGGTAGTAAAACAGGAAAGGCTACCATCCATCTGACAGCCAATGGTGGCGGACAACAAACGAAAGAAACCATTGAAATAGAAGTACGCAACCCGAATCCGGTAGTAACCCTGCGCAACAGTCAATGGGTAGAAGCCGGACAAAGCAAAGAACTTTCATACAATCTAAGCAGTTCTTCTGCAAATAATCAGATAAAGCTGGAAGTATCACGCATACCTTCGGTTGACATCAGCCGCCGTTTCGACTTCTTATACAACTATCAGCACCATTGTACGGAACAGTTGACTTCCAAGGCTTTGCCTCTTCTGTTTATCGGTCAATTCAAAACAATAGATAAGATAGAAGCCGAAAAGATAAAGACAAATGTACAGGAAGCTATCCGGCAGATTTATGGTCGTCAACTTCCCAATGGCGGATTTGTATATTGGCCGGGAAATGCTGTTGCCGACGAATGGATCAGTTCTTATGCAGGAATGTTCCTGACACTGGCACAAGAAAAAGGATACGCCGTTCATTCGAACGTACTGAATAAGTGGAAGCGTTTCCAACGTGCTGCCGCACAAAACTGGCGGATGCCGCAGGATGCAAGCGGCTGGCAACAATGGCAGTCGGAATTGCAACAGGCTTTCCGTTTATATACGCTTGCATTGGCAGGAGCACCGGAATATGGTGCCATGAACCGGATGAAAGAACAGGCAGGATTATCCATTCAGGCTAAATGGAGACTGGCAGCAACCTATGCACTGACCGGAAAGATGAAACCGGCTGAAGAACTGGTGTATAATGCGGAAACAACAGTAAGCCCCTACTCTTCCATGAATCAGATTTACGGTTCCTCCGACCGTGATGAAGCTATGATTCTGGAAACACTGATCCTGATGAACCGGGAACGGGATGCTTTGCAGCAGGCAAAAGTCGTTTCAAAGAATCTGTCACAAGAGGAGTGGTTCAGTACCCAATCCACCGCTTTTGCTCTTATGGCAATGGGACGTCTGGCCGAAAAGCTGTCAGGCACACTGGATTTCGTATGGACATGGAACGACAAACAACAACCTGCCGTGAAATCAGCTAAGGCTGTGTTTGAGAAGGAAATAGCCACCACTCCCAAATCCGGTATGATCGCTGTGAAAAATCAAGGAAAAGGAGCGCTTAGCGTTGACCTTATCACACGCACACAGTTGTTGAACGATACATTACCGGCCATCAGCGACAATCTTCGCATGGATATAAGATATGCCAACCTGAACGGTACACCGATCTCTGTCAATGATATTATACAGGGAACTGACTTTATGGCTATCACCTCCATATCCAATATTAGCGGAACTTCCGACTACACCAATCTGGCACTGACGCATATCATACCGTCCGGCTGGGAAATATACAACGAAAGAATGGTTGCCCCCGAAACGGAAAGCGTAACAGCCGACGGTTCCGGTAAGTCCGTCAGCAAATATAATTATCTGGATATACGCGATGACAGGGTATTGACTTATTTCAATTTGCGTCGTGGTGAAACAAAAGTATTCACTGTCAGACTGCAAGCGACTTATGCAGGTAACTTTATTCTTCCTGCCGTTCAATGTGAAGCAATGTATGATGTAAACGTACAGGCACGCAGCAAAGCGGGAAGAACAACTGTCAGTCGATAAATTTTAGGCACGGATTACACGGATTACGCGGTTTTGGTTAACGAGTAGAACCGTGAAATCCGTGTAATCCGTGCCTAATTATTTCTTCCCTAATCATGTTTCAAAAAGATATGTCTCTTAGCTTTTAACATTTAAATGAACCCGATATATAAATTCTTCAAACGATTATCTGTCACTAAGAAAGTAATGACAATAAGCATTACCCTTTTGACGATAGGATACATCTTTTGCCTTCCCCAGCAACTGTTTCATGTACCCTACTCCACCGTTGTGACTGATCGAAACGAAGAATTACTGGGAGCACGTATCGCTTCGGATGGTCAATGGCGGTTTCCTCCCCGAAAGACAACACCTGATAAAATCAAGCAATGCCTTATTACCTTTGAAGATAAACACTTTTACCACCATTGGGGAGTTAATCCGTTATCTACCGGAAGGGCACTCTATCAGAATTTAAAGAATAAACGTGTTGTAAGCGGAGGTAGTACCCTTACCATGCAAACCATCCGTCTCGCCCGAAACAAACCCAGAACTATCGGAGAGAAAGTCATTGAAATGATCTGGGCTACCCGTTTGGAGTTCCGGACTTCCAAAGAGGAAATCTTATCCATGTATGTCTCTCATGCACCATTCGGAGGAAATGTGGTAGGACTGGATGCTGCTGCCTGGCGTTACTTCGGTCATTCTGCCGAAGATTTATCATGGGCGGAATCAGCCATGCTGGCTGTCCTGCCCAATGCCCCCGCCATGATTCATCTATCCAAAGGACGAAAAACACTTCTTTCCAAACGCAACCGTCTATTGAAACAACTTTTTGAAGAAGAGATTATTGATGCGTCCACCTATGAATTGGCTATTAGCGAACCGTTACCCGACGAACCACATCCTCTTCCTCAAACAGCCCCACATCTGGTTACCCGCTTCTATCAGGAAAGAAACGGATTATATACCCGCTCAACCATTGATAAAGGAATACAAACCCATATAGAGAGTTTGGCGGAACGGTGGAGCAATGAATTTAATCGAAGTGATATCCGTAACCTGGCTATCCTAATTATAGACATTCCCGTCAATCAAGTGGTAGCATACTGCGGAAATGTACATTTCGACCGCAAACAAGGGGGGAATCAAGTAGACGTGATTCAAGCTCCCAGAAGTACAGGTAGTATTTTAAAACCCTTTCTCTATAGTGCCATGCTACAGGAAGGAAGTCTATTACCGCAAATGCTGTTACCGGACGTACCCGTCAACATCAATGGCTTTACTCCACAAAACTTCAGCATGCAGTTTGAAGGAGCCGTCCCCGCTTCCGAAGCTCTTGCCCGCTCATTGAATATCCCGGCTGTCACTATGTTACAAAGGTATGGAGTACCCAAATTTCATCACATGCTGCAACAAATGGGATTCAAGACTATCAACCGATCAGCTTCCCATTACGGATTATCACTCATTTTAGGAGGCGCTGAAGCTACTTTATGGGATGTAACGAATGCCTATGCACAAATGGGACGAAGCCTCTCCAACAATCATTCCAACAATCTTCCCCAAGAAAAGGAAGTACAGATACTACTGGGAACAGAAGAAAAGACTGTTTCGGGAAGAGATGATTCAAGAAAAGTTACTTCAGGAAAGACAATTTCAAGAAAGACAACTTCGGAAAAGGCTATATCAGAAAGAACAATAGCAGAAGGAGCTATTTCTGAAGAGGTTATTTCGGCAGGAGCAGCCTGGCTCACCCTTTCCGCCTTAACAGAAGTCAACCGGCCTGAAGAGATTGACTGGAAATCAATTCCTTCCATGCAGACTATCGCATGGAAGACCGGAACCAGTTACGGATTCCGTGACGCCTGGGCCGTTGGCGTGACTCCCCGCTATGCAGTAGGCGTATGGGTAGGAAATGCAACCGGAGAGGGAAAACCCGGATTGGTCGGTGCACAAACGGCCGGTCCCGTATTATTCGATATATTCAATTATCTCCCATCTTCACCCTGGTTCGAACGTCCCACAGGAGTTTTCGTTGATGCAGAAATATGCCGTCAATCCGGTCATCTGAAAGGACGTTTCTGTGAAGAAACCGACACCGTACTGATCCTTCCCGTCGGATTACGGACAGAGGCTTGTCCTTACCATCATCTCGTCACACTATCCGCCGACGAAAGCCACCGCATCTATGAAAACTGTGCAAATACGGAACCTACCATTCAGCAATCATGGTTTGCCCTGCCACCCGTATGGGAATGGTACTATAAACAGCATCATCCGGAATATAAACCGCTGCCACCTTTCAAAGCCGGCTGTGGAGAAGATTCTTTCCAACCCATGCAGTTCATCTACCCTCCGATGAACGCCCACATCAAGCTGCCCAAGCAACTGGACGGCAGCAAAGGCTTTATCACGGTGGAACTGGCACACAGCAATCCCAATGCCACTATCTTCTGGCATCTCGACGACACCTATCAGACACAGACACAGGATTTCCACAAAATTTCACTGCGACCTGCTCCCGGCAAACATTCCCTGACGGCAGTAGACGGAGAAGGTAACACAGTTTCCACCACTTTCTTCATCGAATAAACATCTTATTTTATTATCTTTGCCGCATGAAACAGCCATTAAAAGAAAACGGTGGACTACCGGCATCTATCCTCTGGACACTTGCTATTGTGGCCGGTGTCTCGGTAGCCAACATCTATTATATCCAACCCCTATTAAATATGATACGCCATGAACTTGGCATATCAGAGTTCAGAACTAACCTGATTGCCATGGTCACGCAAATAGGCTATGCGGCAGGATTATTGTTCATCACCCCTCTGGGAGATTTATATCAACGTAAGAAAATCATCCTGGTCAACTTCACCGTTCTGATATTCTCCCTATTGACCATCGCCCTGACGCACAATTTCCATTTGATACTTATTGCTTCATTCCTCACGGGAGTTTGTTCGATGATTCCACAAATATTCATTCCGATAGCCGCCCAGTTCTCCCGTCCGGAAAATAAAGGCAGGAATGTAGGAATTGTCTTATCTGGATTACTGACCGGTATTCTGGCTTCACGGGTTATCAGCGGATTTATCGGTGAACTGATTGGCTGGCGGGAAATGTATCACATCGCTGCAGGCATGATGCTTATCTGTGCCATTGTTGTACTAAAAGTCCTTCCCGACATTCAGACCAACTTTCAGGGGAAATATAGCGGCCTGATGAAATCCCTGTTAGCCTTAGTGAAAGAATATCCGCAACTACGGATTTATTCCATCCGGGCGGCATTGAACTTCGGCTCCCTCCTCGCCATGTGGTCTTGTCTGGCTTTTAAAATGGGACAAGCTCCGTTCTTTGCCAACAGCGACGTCATTGGTATGCTGGGACTTTGCGGAGTGGCGGGGGCATTGACTGCCTCTTTTGTTGGAAAATATGTAAAACAAGTCGGTGTACGCCGCTTCAACTTTATCGGCTGCGGATTGATTCTCTTTGCCTGGTTACTGTTCTTCATCGGTGAAAACACCTTTATTGGTATCATTGCCGGAATCATCATCATTGACATAGGGATGCAATGTATCCAACTTAGCAACCAGACAAGTATCTTCGAACTGGACCCGCGCGCTTCGAACCGCATCAATACAGTTTTCATGACTACTTACTTTATTGGCGGTTCGATGGGAACATTTCTGGCGGGCAGCTTCTGGCAACTGTATGGTTGGCACGGAGTGATCGGTACCGGAGTCGTTTTAACAGGGATTTCTTTATTAATTACGACTTTCTACAAGAAGTAAGTCAACAAAACAGACGGTCAAACCGTTTATTACAATAAAATAAGCCAATGAAATACGGAGTTAACAGACAAATCTTACTTATCACAGCCGGTGTCGTCTGGATTATAGCCGGTGCCAATATTCTGCGAATAGGAATTGTAACATGGTTAAACACCTCCCAAGATTGGATGTTCAAAATAGGAGAAGCTACCGTTGTTTTCTTGTTATTCTTCGTTCTGGTGTTCAGAAGACTTTATTATAAACATACCCAGCGAATCGAACAAAAGAAAGAACACAGAAATTGCCCGTTTTCATTTTTCGATGTAAAAAGCTGGATTACAATGATCTTCATGATTTCTCTGGGAATTACCATACGTAGCTTCCACCTTCTGCCCGAAACGTTCATTTCCGTTTTCTATACCGGATTATCCATTGCCCTCATCCTGACGGGAGGGCTTTTCATCCGCTACTGGTGGATAAGACGTAAGACTTTCGCCAATTGAGCCGGGCTTATACATATTCCGATCAAATACAAACTTATAATAATTTTTATTGCCTGACGTTTTGAAGCAAAAGATTTCATCCTTTTTTGTTGTATCTTTGCGCGGCTATAAACAAAACAGTAGCCGGAAAATAAATAAAAGGTTATAAGAATCAACATGAAGAAAGCTCCCTCGCCCCTCGTATCATTGATACCGATCATTGTACTGGTGTTATTATTGTTTGCCACTATCCGCACATTTGGCAGCGATGCCCTAAGCGGCGGAAGCCAAGTGTCACTGCTCACCACTACAGCTATTTGTATCCTTATCGGCATGGTGTTTTATAAAATTCCCTGGAAAGATTACGAGCTTGCCATAACCAACAATATTGCCGGAGTAGCGACAGCTATTATTATTCTATTAATCATCGGTGCGTTGAGTGGGATCTGGATGATTAGTGGAGTAGTGCCGACGCTAATCTACTACGGGATGCAAATTATCCATCCCAGTTTCTTCCTGGCATCTACCTGCATCATCTGCGCATTGATTTCCGTTATGACCGGGAGCTCATGGACTACCATTGCTACCATCGGTATCGCTCTGATGGGTATCGGAAAGGCGCAAGGTTTTGAAGACGGCTGGATTGCCGGAGCCATTATTTCGGGGGCATACTTCGGAGATAAAATATCTCCTTTATCCGAAACCACTATTCTGGCTTCTTCCATCACAGACACTCCCCTGTTCCGTCACATCCGTTACATGATGATTACTACGGTTCCATCTCTTGTCATTACACTGATTATTTTCACCGTAGCGGGATTCTCTCATGATGCCAACAATACACAGCACATCGCAGAAGTGGCAGCAGCTCTGAATGAAAAGTTTCATATCACTCCGTGGCTGTTGATAGTTCCCGTAGTAACCGGCATATTGATAGCGCGGAAAGTGCCGTCTATCGTTACGCTGTTCCTGTCCACCCTGTTGGCAGCTGTTTTTGCTTTGATCTTTCAGCCTGATTTAGTGGAGGAAATTTCAGGAGTCGCCGCTTCCGGATTCAATTCATTGTTCAAAGGACTAATGATGACTATCTACGGAGAGACAAATTTGCACACGGATAATGCCGTTCTGACAGATTTAATTGCCACACGTGGCATGTCAGGAATGCTGAATACGATTTGGCTGATACTATGTGCCATGTGTTTCGGCGGAGCAATGACAGCAAGCGGCATGGTGGGAAGTATCACTTCTATCTTTGTGCGCTTTATGAAGAAAACAGTCAGCGTGGTCAGTGCGACGGTCTGTTCCGGGCTGTTTCTTAATCTGACCACTGCCGATCAATATATCAGTATTATTCTGACGGGAAATATGTTTCGCGATATTTATGCCAAGAAAGGATATGAAAGTTGCTTACTAAGCCGCACGACGGAAGATGCAGTAACCGTTACATCCGTATTGATCCCGTGGAACAGCTGTGGAATGACCCAAGCCACTATCTTGAGTGTACCCACACTTGTGTATCTCCCTTATTGTTTTTTCAACATTATCAGCCCCTTAATGAGTATCACTGTGGCAGCCATCGGATATAAAATTGCACGACGCTCGTGAACAATCTGGCATACACATTGTTTTTGCAATAAACGAACAACGTATTAAACCTAAACAAAAAAAAGTTATGAAAAAGTTTATTGCATTATTAGCATTAGTATTAGTGAGTGCAAGCACAATGATGTATGCACAAGAAAGTAACGCAGCAGCACGCCGCGCAGAAAGAAAAGCAGAAAGAGATGCAGAGAGAGCAAAACTCCGTGCCGAAGAAGAGGTGCAGGACATGGCAGCCTATCAACAAGCTGTGCAGGCTTTGAAGAACAAGCAATTTGTACTGGAAGCCAATCAGGTTATTTTCCGTAACGGTATGAGTGCATTCGTTACTTCAAACACCAACTTCGTCTTGATGAACGGCAACAGAGCTACCGTACAGACTGCCTTCAATACTCCTTACCCGGGTCCTAACGGAATCGGTGGTGTGACAGTGGATGGTAATTCTTCGGATATGAAGATGAATATCGACAAAAAAGGAAATGTGAACTGCTCATTCAGTGTTCAGGGTATCGGCATCTCCGCTCAAGTATTTATTAATATGAGCAGCGGAAACAATACTGCTTCGGTTAGTATCAGCCCGAACTTCAACAACAATAACCTGACGTTGAACGGAAATATCGTTCCGCTTGACCAGTCAAATATCTTCAAAGGACGTTCCTGGTAATCCGGATCTTAAGAATCTTATCATAACTCCGCTGCAAATCGCGCAAAATGCGTACATTTGTAGCGGAGTTTTTTTATTCAGCATGGCTTATGAGAGAATTTATCATTGCAGACAATCAGGATATCAGTAAGGCGGGAATGATGTTCCTGTTAAGTAAACAAAAGGAGGTGTCCCTCCTTTTAGAAGCTGACAACAAGGCTGAACTGATTCAGCAGCTACGATTGTATCCGCAAGCAGTGATTATACTGGACTATACCTTGTTCAATTTTGCCGGGGCAGATGAATTGATTGTCTTGCAGGAAAGATTCAAGGAAGCCGACTGGATTCTATTCTCCGATGAACTGAGTCTGAACTTTCTCCGTCAGGTATTATTCAGCAGCATGGCTTTCGGGGTAGTGATGAAAGATAACTCAAAAGAAGAAATCATGACCGCCATTCAATGCGCCACCCGCAAACAACGGTATATTTGCAATCATGTCAGCAATCTGCTGCTTTCGGGAGCTTCTTCCCCGCTGGTAGCGTCAAACATGGACGACCATCTGCTGACGCAAACAGAAAAGAATATCCTAAAAGAAATCGCATTAGGAAAAACGACGAAAGAGATTGCTGCAGAGAAAAATCTTAGTTTCCATACGATCAACAGCCATCGTAAGAATATCTTTCGTAAATTGGGAGTGAATAATGTGCACGAGGCTACTAAATATGCGATGAGGGCAGGGATTGTGGATTTAGCCGAATACTATATCTGATTATACGCTTTACTTCAAGCCATTTTGCTTCAAAAGTTGTTCTATTTCCTTGTCTGATATAGAAGCCCTGTCTGCTTTATCATAAATATAGAGAAGATTCAAAATTGCATCTTGCTGGGAAACAACCAAAGTGAAAGTGATAACTCTTGCACCTCCGCTTTTTCCTTTCCCTTTCGCAGTAATTTTCATGCGGACTTTGCGCAAGCCATGACCTAAATCGGTACCTAATTGCGGATTCTGTTCCAACTCATCAATCAATGAAGCAAAATCTTCTTTAAAAGAAGAATAATGTTTTGCCAATCGTTTAGCTTCCCGCTGAAACGTTGGCTTAACTATTATTTCATAGTTCATTCAAAAACTCCCTTGCACTCTTTAATTCCAACTTGCCATCCATAGAAAGTTTTACCTCTTTCAGTCCTGCATCAATCCCTGCAAGAATCTCCTCTTTTGTGATTTCTTCCATTTCTTTTTCTGCTTCCATTTTCTTAAGTCGTTTCAAATAGTTCTTCACCCGATTGAGCATCTCTTTGTCATTCAAACTCAGGAGTTCCTCCACCAAGTCCATTTTCAGACTTTTCAATTCCATCGTTGTCATAAGCAATCCTCCTTTATTTATTATTCTACGAAACAAAAGTAGTGAAAATTATCCTGATTATCGAATCCTCACCTTTCAAAATAAACTATTTAACAGATGATTTCTCCGCTTCCCACGCAAACTTTCGCCTCTTCATCATAAATCACCCCAAACTGTCCCGGAGCAATGCCTTGCAGCTTTTCAGAGGACAAAATGTGGAATTGCGTCTCCCCTTCCTGTATCAGTTTTCCTTTGGTAAAGTCGGGAGTGTGACGAATCTTGAAAGTGATGTCTATCTCCTTCTCCTGTCCTTTCCAGGGATTATCAGTAATGAAATGGAAATCATGCATCCGGAATTCATTGCCATACTGTGTTTCCACACCATAACCGCGGGACACATAGATTGTATTTTCTTCAATATCCTTCTTGACTACGAACCAGGGACCACCACTCAATCCAAGCCCTTTGCGCTGGCCGATTGTGTGAAACCAATAGCCGCGATGTGTACCCAATTTCTTTCCGGTTTCCCATTCAATAATCGCCCCTTCCTTTTCTCCTAAAAACCGACGGACAAAATCATTGTAGTTTATCTTCCCGAGAAAACAGATGCCCTGACTATCTTTCCTTCTGGCACTCGGCAATCCGGCTTTATTGGCAATCTCACGCACTTCCTGTTTCATCAACCCTCCAATGGGAAACATGAGTTTGGAAACTTGCAGGTAATCAATCTGTGCGAGAAAGTCCGTCTGGTCTTTCACAGGGTCTTTCGCTGTGCCCAGCCAAGTTTTACCGTTACGTTGCAAGGTGGTGGCATAATGACCGGTTGCCGTAAAGTCGAAGTCTTTCCCGACACGCTGTTCAAAGCAGCCGAATTTGATAAGCTTATTACACATCACATCCGGATTCGGTGTCAGTCCCTGCCGGATTTTATCAATGGCATAGGCCGCTACATTCTCCCAATACTCCTGATGCAAATCCACTACCTCCAAAGACAGACCGTACTTACGTGCCGTAGCAGTAGATAATTCAATATCTTCCTCTGCCGAACAGTCCATATATTCCGCTCCGTCCATGCCTATCTTAATATAAAAAAGAGTGGGCTTATATCCTTGCTCACAAAGGAGATGCACAACAACTGAACTGTCGACACCTCCTGATAATAATGCAGCTATATCCATGAATAATGATTCGTCTATTAATAACGTTCTATATGTAAGCTAATACCTATTAGAAATTTCTATGCTACAAAGATAAGGCAAGAATCTCTAACAGCCAATCACATATTGAAGGCATTTTTATACCATAAATGTGGTAGATAAGCAAAGTATTTCCTACATTTGCACAGTAAAAAGCTTTTTATGATGACGAAATTAAGAAAGATAATCCTCATACCTGCCCTGAGCATCGTATTTATCAGTGGCTTTTTCTCCTGTGGTGTCGACCGCTGGCCGGAGTATGCCCACCAGACCGCACTGGATACATGGATGTACGACATCATGCAGCAGAACTATCTGTGGTATCAAGATCTACCTTCCTACAATGATGTGAATCTGTTTCTGGATCCTGCCTCATTCTTGTCTAAAGTGAAATCGAAAAGCGACAGTTATTCGTTTGTGGATTCTGTGATGGAAACTCCCCTGCCTACCTATGGATTTGATTATTCACTGGTTCGAAGTGCGGATATTGATACAGCTTATAATGCATTAATTACTTACGTCATTCCCGGTTCACCGGCAGAAGCGGCCGGATTGGTGCGCGGTGACTGGATTATGAAAGTCGATACTTCTTACATCAGCAAAAAATACGAGACTCAATTACTGCAAGGAACCAAAGCCCGGGATTTAGTGATGGGAGTATGGAAAGAAGTTCCTGTTGAGCCTGAAGAAGGGGAAGTAGACGAAGAAGAAACAACTGTATATAAGGTCGTTCCGAATGATAAAATACTAAAACTACCTGCTGCAAGAGTCGTTGAAGACAATCCGGTACATAAAACAGAAATACTTACGGTAAAAGAAAACAATAGCGACATCAAGGTCGGCTATCTCATGTACAACAGCTTCACCGCCGGGACAAAAGCTGATCCGGAAAAATACAATGACGAACTGCGTCAAATCTCGCAAGAATTCAAGACAGCAGGCGTGAAGTATGTCATACTTGACTTGCGCTACAATGCCGGAGGTTCATTAGATTGTGTGCAGTTATTAGGCACAATCTTAACATCAAATGCACGGTTAAACGAGCCAATGGCCTATCTGGAATACAACGACAAGAACAGGGATAAAGATGCTACCATCAACTTTGATCCTACCATATTAGGAAGCGGTACTAATTTAAACCTGCCCGGTCTGTTTGTTATCACCAGTGGAACTACAGCCGGAGCACCGGAAATGTTAATAGGGAGTCTCTTCTTGAAAGACAGCTATCCCGTTGTAAGCATAGGTAGTGCCACTAAAGGGCAAAATGTAGCAACAGAGCAGTTTGTCAACGAGGAATTCCTGTGGTCGGTGAATCCAGTGGTTTGTACAGTTTATAATTCTAAGCATGATGAAAACGGTTCCTTCGTACCTAACGCAGATCTTAAAATCAGTGAGACAACCATTGATGGAATTACCAATTACAGTGAATTCCTGCCATTCGGTGATCCCAATGAAAGACTTCTGAAAGTAGCCATCGGAGTTATAGAAGGCACTTATCCCCCGAAAAAAGAAGAAGATACAACTACAAAAGCACAATTCAAGATAGAGAAAAGTGTTATTAGTCCCGCAAGTAGGCGGTTTATCGGAGGCGGCGGTCTAAAGATTAAATAGAAGCAAAACAAGAATCAAATAGACTGAAGAGAGTGTATCAAAACGCAGATTTACGCATCATTAACAAAAGAGTCCCATTATTCCACCTTTTTCCGAACAGGCTGTCTGATTCTACTGAATAAAGCATCGGTTTATACTTAACAGAACGTATGATTTACCCTGATAAAACAGCTGATTTCCTGTCCCCCGGCAGCTAAAACCTCTTCATACACCGACTTACAACCGCTACAAGCCGGGGTGAGATTCTCCGTCACCGCAGCATACAACAAAAAAGGAGAAAGCTTTCGCCTCCTCCTTCTATCGTAGTTTAACCTCAATCTATTTTATGATTCTGTATCCAAAGATACGACATTGAAAAGCCAAAGTCAAGCATTCCCGGATTTATTTCTTGAAAAACTTATCGAAGAACAGAATCTGGTAATCAATGGAATTATTCCAGTACTTTCCTGTATGCCCACCCGGACGAGTGACAAAGTCGTGATTAATCTTTCGTGCCAACAGACGGTTGTGCAAATCCTTGTTCACGTTCAGGAAGAAGTCCGCTTCACCACAGTCGATGATAATTGCCAAATCCCCGTTTTCTATTTTATCAATCTGATTGATGACCGTATATTCATCCCATACCTTCTTGTTAGCGGCAAATTCTCCCAACTGCTTCGCCATCTCCCAGTTCTGCGGAAACGGGCGAATATCCATCCCGCCACTGGTAGTTCCGGCAGCACCAAATACATCTTTATGACGGATCGCATTCCACATCGCTCCATGTCCACCCATACTTAATCCGGTGATGGCACGCCCTTTCCTGTCGGCAATCGTCTTGTAATGTCCGTCGATATACTTCACCAATTCCGATGAAATAAAAGTTTCATAACGATAAGACGGATTAAGCGGACTATCCCAGTACCAGCTATTCTTTCCGTCCGGACAAACGAATATGATTCCTTTTTCGTCCGCAATTTGAGGAAGATCCGGTTTAATACCCATCCATGTTTTAGCGTTTCCACCGTAACCGTGCAACAAATAAATGGCGGGGCAAGCAACCGCTTTCTTCCCCAGCGCAGCATCCGGCGTTACCACCACCACTTGCACTTCCTTATTCATAGAAGGACTTTTAACTAATAAGGTATCTACTTTGGCAGCAAAAGAGGGAGCCACCAGAACTAAAAGAAGAACAATTAATAGAAGTTTTTTCTTTTTCATTATGTGTTATTATAGTTAGATATAGTTATTCCTCTGTCACTGCGGAAGGATCAAATTTAGAAACCGGCATTTCGAAGGTTTTATGACACTGCTTACAAGTGTAATTCCAGTGGTTGTCTCCCGGAGGAATAACCATCAATGCCGAAAGTATGGCAGCCCCCATCGCACGCCATCGCTTTCCTTTTCTCAAAACCAACCGGATATCCGATGAACCGCAGTACGGGCAAAGCGTCAACTCCTCCGGCCAACTATCGTTATCCCTCAACACTTGAACAGCCCTATCATAGTCTTCATCTGCCACCAATATATCCACCCCCGCGATGCTGCTCACACAGCTTTTATACAAAGTAGAGAAATTCTCATTGTGCAGAATAGACTCAATACCTTCGTTCTCCAATGCCCCTTGAAGGATATGCGCCTTCATCGCATCATTACAAGTTATCAATTTTACAGTCTTCATCAGGAATCTGTTTTAATTTCCCACAAAAATAAGATATAAAAATGAAATGTGAAACAAAATCCAGCTAACTTTATCAAGAAGTAAAACGAGCCAAATAAGAAGTGATTCTATTTTTATTCACGGAAGGTATCATTCTTTAATGCTTTTTTTGTACTTTCGCAGCAATAATTTGCAATCACATGAAAAAACTGTTGACACTGCTACTATTTTCCAACCTTCTGTTTTCCCTGCTACAGGCACAACCTGTACACCAAATTAAGGGAACGGTTATTGAAAAAAACAGCCGTCAACCATTAGAGTTCATTAACGTAATGGTTCTCGGGCTGAACAAAGGTGGCGTCACCAATGCGGAAGGCCATTTCACTATCGAACAAGTGCCTCCCGGCATCTACCGCCTGCAAGCGACAGCCATCGGCTACAAGAGTGTCACTACTCCCGAATATATTTTATCGACCAAAGATCTGAACATCTCAATAGAGATGGAAGAGAACCTGACCGAACTGGCAGGAGTAACCGTCACCGCTTCTCCTTTCCGGCGTGATCTGGAAAGTCCCGTCAGTCTTCGCATTATCGGATTGCAGGAAATAGAAAAGAGTCCGGGAGCCAACCGGGACATTTCACGCATCGTACAGTCTTATCCGGGAGTTGCCTTCTCACCAATAGGTTACCGCAACGACCTGATCGTGCGCGGTGGTTCTCCTTCAGAAAACCGTTTCTATCTGGACGGAGTGGAAATTCCCAATATCAATCATTTCAGTACACAAGGAGCATCGGGCGGTCCCGTAGGAATCCTCAATGCCGACCTGATACGTGAAGTCAATTTCTACACCGGTGCTTTTCCCACTGATAGAGGAAATGCACTTAGTTCCGTTCTTGATTTCAAGTTGCGCGACGGAGATATGGAGCATAACTCAATAAAGGCTACCCTCGGAGCATCCGAAGTCTCGCTCGCCTCCAACGGACATATCGGGAAAAAGACCTCTTATCTGGTATCCGTGCGCCAATCCTATCTGCAGTTCCTGTTTGACATGCTCGACCTCCCTTTCCTGCCGACTTTCACTGATGCGCAGTTCAAATTGAAAACCCGGTTTAACGAACAGAACGAGTTGACAGTGTTGGGACTCGGAGGAATCGACAATATGCGGTTGAACACGAAAGCGGATAGCGAAGACAATGAATACATCCTTAGTTACCTGCCGAAAATCAAGCAGGAGACATTTACATTAGGGGCCGTTTATCGTCATTATGCAGGCGCACATGTGCAGTCGGTGGTAGTCAGTCACAGCTATCTGAACAATCGCAACACCAAATACCGCCAGAATGATGAAAGCATTCCGGAGAATTTGATGCTCCGTCTCCGCTCTACCGAACAGGAAACAAAATTCCGCTTCGAAAACACTTCCTCTCTCCGAAACTGGAAGGTCAACCTCGGAGTGAATCTGGATTATAGCCAATATACCAATACCACCTTTCAAAAGGCATATACCAATCAGGCACAAACGTTTGATTACCATACCTATTTGGGAATGATGCGCTGGGGACTTTTCGGCACTATCAGCTACTCTTCAATGGATGAACGCTTCACAGCTTCTCTGGGATTGAGAGCGGATGCCAACAATTATTCATCGGCGATGAAATCACTCTCCGACCAGCTTTCACCGCGCATATCGCTTTCCTATCAGCTTGCCGATCACTGGTTTCTAAGTGGAAATGCAGGACTTTATTACCAGTTGCCTCCTTACACGGCTCTCGGTTTTAAGGATAATAACGGAACGTATGTCAACAAATACAATCTCCGCTATATGAAAGTCAGCCAGGAAAGCTTGGGCATCAGTTGGCGCAAAGGAGATACTTTCGAAGTGTCCGTGGAAGGATTCTACAAAGATTATGATAAAATCCCACTCTCCGTTGTAGATGGCATCCCTCTTACTTGCAAAGGGAATGACTATGGGGTAATTGGCAATGAATTGCTGACCTCTACCGCCCAGGGACGCTCGTATGGTGCGGAGATTCTGGCGAAATGGCTGATCGCCAAGAAACTGAATCTGGCTTCTTCCTTTACCTTATTTAAAAGCGAATACCGCAACGACAAAGAGAGTGAATACATTGCATCTGCATGGGACAACCGATATATCTTCAACTTACGGGGAACCTACAATCTACCGTGCCAATGGAGCATCGGAATGAAAGTCAGTTGCATCGGCGGTGCTCCTTATACGCCTTATGATGAAGATAAATCATCCTTGGTATCTGCCTGGGATGCACAAGGCAAAGCCTATTACGACTATTCGAGATACAATAAGGAACGGCTTCCGGCCTTTGCACAGGTAGACCTCCGTATCGACAAGACATTTTATCTGAAACATTGTATGCTGGGATTCTATCTTGACTTGCAAAATATCACGGCAAGCAAATTGAAACAGCAGGACGTACTGATGAGTACGGGCATCATTGAGAATCCGGAAGCTCCCGCCGATAGCCAACACTATAAAATGAAACGCATCAAACAATCGAGCGGAACATTACTCCCTACATTAGGAATAACATTTGAATATTAACTATACATAAAACATCAAACTAGAAAAAAGTATGAAAAGAGAAATTGCTATGATTGCCTTCGTATTGTTAGGCATGGGTATGACAGCTTCTGCACAATTCGGCAAGAAGATTAATCTGGGAAAAGCGTTACAAGCCGGTAAAGACGTAGTATCAGCCGTTACTTTATCCGATGCGGACATTGCTAACATGAGCAAGGAATATATGGTATGGATGGATGCTCATAATCCTTTAACTAAACCTGATTCCGAATACGGCAAACGTCTGGAGAGACTGACCGGACATATCAAAGAAGTGGACGGACTGAAACTTAACTTCGGTGTATACGAAGTGATAGACGTAAACGCCTTTGCCTGCGGTGACGGTAGTGTACGTATTTGTGCCGGTCTGATGGATGTTATGACAGATGAAGAAGTAATGGCTGTGGTAGGACATGAAATCGGTCACGTTATTCACACAGACTCAAAAGATGCCATGAAGAATGCTTATCTCCGTTCAGCTGTAAAGAATGCAGCAGGCGCCACCAACGATAAAGTAGCCAAGTTGACTGACTCTGAACTGGGAGCCATGGCGGAAGCTTTGGCAGGCGCGCAATACTCGCAGAAACAGGAAAGTGAAGCAGATGATTACGGTGTAGAGTTCTGTGTAAAGAATGGTATCGATCCGTATGCGATGGCTAACTCACTGACCAAACTGTCCGAACTGTCAAAAGATGCTCCACAGGCTTCTTATCTGCAGAAGATGTTCTCGTCACACCCGGATACAATGAAACGTATCGAGCGTGCCAAAGCAAAAGCAGCAACCTACGCTAAATAACAAGTAAGAAAACTCTTCAAATACGGATGACGCGGAAAACACGGATCTATCATTTTATTAGATCTGTGTTATCCGCGTCATTTGCATCTAAAAAGACAACACGATTATTAAATATTCATTAATCTGTCACACATATTTGCATCGTGTCTTGATTTCTTGTAATTTCGACCCTATAACCATTTTAATCCATTTATGGAATTTCTTATCATACTTCTCTTACTTGTACTGAATGGCATTTTTGCCATGTATGAAATTGCGCTGGTATCATCCAGCAAAGCACGTCTTGAAACACTTGTCGCCAAAGGCAACAAATCAGCCCGCGGAGTTTTGAAACAATTGGAAGAACCGGAAAAGTTCTTATCTACCATTCAGATTGGTATCACTCTGATCGGTATCGTATCCGGTGCCTATGGTGGTGTGGCTATTGCCGACGACCTTGTTCCTTTCTTTTCCCTTATCCCGGGAGCGGAAACCTATGCACGCAATCTGGCAATGGTTACTACCGTAGCAATCATCACCTATCTTTCTCTGATTATCGGAGAGCTAGTACCCAAATCTATCGCTCTTAGTAATCCGGAGCGTTATGCGATATTATTCAGTCCTATCATGATCCTGCTGACAAAGGTTTCCTACCCTTTCGTATGGTTGCTAAGTGTCTCTACCCGGCTACTGAATAAACTGATCGGTCTGAAAAGCGAAGAACGCCCCATGACACAAGAAGAAATCAAAATGATTCTCCATCAAAGTTCGGAACAGGGTGTGATTGACAAAGAGGAAACAGAAATGATACGTGACGTGTTCCGCTTCTCCGACAAACGGGCTAACGAACTGATGACGCATCGCAGAGATCTCATTATCCTTCACCCTGATGATACGCAGGAAAAGGTGATGAAGACGATCGAAGAAGAACATTACAGTAAATATCTGTTGGTGGACGAACGGAAAGACGAAATTCTCGGTGTTGTTTCCGTAAAGGATATTATCCTGATGGTAGGCAGTAAAAAGCTGTTTAACTTACGCGAGATAGCCCGTCCTCCCCTCTTTATTCCGGAAAGTTTGTATGCAAATAAAGTTTTAGAGCTATTTAAGAAGAACAAAAACAAGTTCGGAGTTGTTGTTAACGAGTATGGCAGCACAGAGGGTATCATCACCCTGCACGACCTGACTGAAAGTATCTTCGGAGACATCCTTGAAGAGGATGAAACGGAAGAAGAAGAAATCGTTACCAGGCAGGATGGTTCGATGCTGGTGGAAGCTTCGATGAATATCGACGACTTCATGGAGGAAATGGGTATTTTGTCCTATGAAGATCTGGAATCGGAAGACTTCACTACTCTGGGTGGATTAGCCATGTTCCTGATTGGCCGTATCCCGAAAGCGGGAGACATCTTCACCTACAAGAATTTACAATTCGAAGTAGTGGATATGGACCGCGGACGAGTAGACAAACTGCTTGTCATCAAACGGGACGAGGAACAGGAATAGAATAGCAAAAACGAGCAATAGCTCACTATATTTATATTAACTTAAAGCACTTAACGATGAAAAAAGTAATTATGTTAGCAGCAGTCGTAGCTGCTTTGGCATCATGCCAATCAAAAGCAAACAAAGCCGCAGAGGCTCAAGCAGACAGTCTAGCTCTTGCTATGACTCCGATTACCGAATTGACTGAAGTTTATGAAGGTACTCTTCCTGCTGCCGACGGTCCGGGTATTGATTATGTACTGACCCTGAACGCTGCAACTGACGGTATGGACACTGTGTATACATTGGATATGACTTACCTCGACGCTGAAGGTCAAGGACAAAACAAGACTTTCACTTCAAAAGGGAAACAAGAAACTGTACACAAGGTAGTGAACAAAAAACCTGTGACTGCCGTTAAGTTAACTCCGAAGGATGGCGAAGCTCCGATGTATTTCGTGATTGTGAATGACACCACTCTTCGTCTGGTGAACGATAGCTTGCAAGAAGCTGTCAGTGATCTGAATTATGACATCATCAAGGTAAAACAATAAAATAAACCTAACCCTAACCAGTAAAAAAGCTCTGCACAGAACGAAGGTTCTGTGCAGAGCTTTTCGTTTTTGGGAGTCTTTCCTCATATTATTCCAAGTATTGTTTCAACTGATTCTTCAATTCCTCCGGATTGCTTGGTCTTTGTGCCTTATATTCTACAATAGCTCCCTCCCTATTAACAATAATAAACTGAGGAACTGAAAGCCCGGCGAAATTACCTTTCTCATCATAAGTGACAAACAACTTCTCCACTTCAACAGAAAATTCGTTATTCTCAACACTATTCTCTGGTCGATGATAGGTGACAAAATACCCATTTAATAATCTTTCATCCAATCTTTTCAGACAGGCATTCCAATCCTTGGGTTCATCTATTGAAATAAAAAGTCTCACAATATCATTCTTTTTGAAAAAATCATCTGTTTTTTCATATTCTTTGAGTTCTGCCAGACAGGGTTTACACCAAGATGCCATTACATCAATATATACAATTTTTCCTTTAAAATGCCGAAGCAATAACTCAAACGAACTAGGATAATTCAAGCATTTGATATTAGACTGCACTGATTGCTCCTGTGCAGTAATGATTAATGATATCAAACAAAAAAAGAATAAAACTCCATTTGTTTTAATGCACTGTTTCATACAACATAGATTTATTGTTAAATAACTGTGATAAAGATAGTGTTTTATTCGATATAAATCTTCTTTATTTAATTACATTCTTTCCTTCTTGCAGACGTTTCAACCGAAGCAATGCTTCAATGTAGTAATAGTCTGCATAAATAATAGAAGCATCTATCTCGGAATGAGCAGGCCAGTGTCCTACACTATGCAACAGGAAAGAGGGGTTACTTTTTCCACTCTGATAATTATCAGAACTTAGACTCGTCAGCATTTCCACCGCAGCATCCCTGTAACGTTTGCCCGTACCATTCGGAAGATAAGTAGATAATTCGAGCAAAGAGGAAGCCACCACTGCCGCAGCCGAGGCGTCCCGTGGGGCATTCGGAATAGAGGGGTCATCGAAATCCCAATAAGGGACTTTGTCTTCGGGCAGACGTTCGAGATAAACATCTGTCACCTTCTGCGCGAAATCAAGATACTTCGGGTCTTTCGTTTCACGATAGACTACGGTATATCCATAGATTGCCCATGCTTGTCCGCGTGCCCACATGGTGCTGTCGGCATATCCCTGATGAGTGACTCCTTTAATGAGATTACCCGAAATCGTGTCATATACGGCTACGTGATATGAAGTATAATCAGGACGGAAATGACATTTCATTGTTTTGTCGGCATGAGAAACGGCAATATCATACAAATAAGGATTGCCACCATTCTTCGCCGCCCAGAACAACATTTCAAGGTTAATCATATTATCCATGATTGTGTTGTGAGGCCAGTTGCGCGGTTCCACTTCACGAGGCCATGAAAGCATTGTTCCCACTACCGGATTAAACAGAGCAGACAAAGAATCGGCAGTATCCAGAATCACTTTCTTATAAGCTGGATTCTTTGTCAAACGATAACCATTTCCATAACTGCAAAACACGAGGAATCCCAAGTCATGGTCATAGGCGGGAATTTGAGAAAGAAACTCCAATGAGTTCGTGAATTTCTTAGCTTCTTCCAGAATATGTTTATCCTGTGTATATTCGTAATCATACCAGAGCACCCCCGGCCAGAAACCGGCACACCATTCTTCTTTCGTTGCTTTACGGCAGTTCCAGTGATGTTCGTCAGCCATGATATTACGCGGCATCATCGTATAGTCAATTCCGGAATCTGTTTTCAGTTCCGTAAGTGTACGCTGTGCTTGTGCCGCACAGTAGTCCAATGCCTTATTCACATCCAATGTACCGGATGGCTTGTGAGTACACGTACAAAAACCTAACATCACAGCCAGACCTACTACAATCTTTTTCATCTTCGTTTAATATATTCGCGTTAATTCTTATTCTTTATTTCTCTTTGTCGATTACTTAGTCATTCATCAGTTACTTAATCATACACCACTTATTCAGTCATCCGGAACCAGTCTATATCTGCCCATCCGCGATTACCGTCATTCGGAGTTACGCAGAATACTCCAACTTTGGCTCCAATCCATTTGCCTTGTCGGGCTGTGAAAGGCTCTCCCACTGTCGTATATTTCTTTCCGTCCAGACTATAAGCGAATGTACAAACGGCTCCTTTACGAACCTTTACTTGTAAGTAAACTGTTTGCCACTCATTATCTGCTACTCCCGGCATCTTCAGATGTTCCACCGGAAGGTTTGCCAATTCTTTTATCTGTTCGGGATTTTGCTGTTCCGCATCCTTGCAGACTGCTTGTTGCAGAATAAACTGATCTCCTGCCTTACGAATGGAAAGATAACTATAATCCCATCCCATCACAATGATTCCGGTTTGTTCACCGTCCTGCTTGGCAGTAAATGTCAACTTGGTCGTAGCCGTAAACTCTTCAGCCGGAAACTTCTGCATCAACAAGTTAGGAACTTCCCAGAAGTTCACAAATTCTTTTGAGAGGCTGCCTGCATAAAGACGGATATATCCTAAGTCAGTAGTGAACCCGTAAGTGTCTTTTTTATTAGCGTGCCATTGCCACTGTAGTCCCAAATGCCGGGTATTGAATTCATCACTTTCCGGTGGAGTAGTTACCGGATATGTCTTTCCCACATTCGGTTTCTTATAAGTAGTCACAGGTTCACCGCAGCCATCTTTATCCTTGTCTACTCCGATTACGGGCCAATCATTTACCCAAGTCATCGGATTCAGATGAATCACACGTCCGTAAGCTCCTTTATCTTGAAAATGAATGAACCATGATTCTCCAGTGTTCGTATCTACCCAGCCGCCTTGATGAGGACCGTTGATATTTGTCCTTCCTTGTGCCATGACAATCTTCGATTCGTAGGGGCCGTAGATATTCTTTGAACGAAGAACCAACTGCCAACCGGTAGCTACCCCGCCTGCCGGAGCAAAAATGTAATAGTATCCATTGCGTTTATAAAGTTTCGGGCCTTCCACCGTATGGTTCTTTCCATCATTTCCGTCAAATACCATCACCGGATCAGAAATAGCTTCCGTACCTTCGGCATTCAACTCGCAGATCACGGCAATACTATTTACTCCACTACGACTGGCAGCATATGCATATACAAGATACACCTTACCATCTTCATCCCAAAGCGGCGTCGGGTCAATCATTCCTTTTCCAGCCTTTACCCGTACGGGGGTACTCCATTTTCCCTTCGGGTCTTTTGTCTTTATCATGTAGATTCCGTAATCCGGGTCACCCCAGTAGATATAAAATTCCCCGTTATGGAAACGGATAGAAGGCGCCCATACTCCCTTACCGTGCTGTGCCTTATCGAAAAATTCTTCCGGCTCCTGCACCGGTAGTGCATAATTCACCAACGACCAGTTCACCAAATCGTTGGAATGAAGAACAGGAATCCCCGGAATACAATTAAAGCTGGACGCTGTCATATAGAAATCATCTCCGGCTGCACAGACATCCGGATCCGAATAGTCAGCATGAAGAACCGGGTTCTGATAAGTACCGTTTCCCTTATCAGCCACCCAGGTCTTAGAAATTTCTTGTGCACCTGCCAATGAACAGCAAGCCATCATTCCTGCTAAAAACAGAATCTTTTTACGCATACTACCTAACTAATAATTCTTTTCTAAATTCAAGTGTTATTCCTAAAAAACAGGTTCTTTCTACCTTATATAAAACTAATCTATCAGAAAACTGAATGTTATCTCTTTTTCTAAAGCAATCTATTTACTGACCTATTTGCTTATATATACGAAGGGGATTAGGTAAATACCTAATCCCCTTACAACTTTTTTCTATTTATCTAAGAAGTCATATTAACTCTATTCACGATACAACATCAACGTAGCCCAACCTAATTGGTCAAAAGCACCACTATTGGATCCATAACGATTAGCAATCTCTCCTGCCCCACCTTCAGGACGCATCTTATCTGCCAGCATTTGAGCATACTTATAACCACTAGTTAATCCTTTGATCTTTGCATAGTGGGTGTAAAAGATTTCCCATCCGGGACGAACTTCACCACGACCATCATCAGACACCATTTTATGATCTTGCCCATGATTCTTATCTTTACATGTACAATTTATACAGTACTGATACTCTTTAAAAGGTATTTTTGTAATATCAATCAACCAAGTACCATCTGAATTGTCATTCTTCATTCCATCCGTTGCATTACTAAGCGCTACATACTCACCCATTTTCATAATTGCATTGTTGTTAGCTGCGAAGAAATCCAGTCGGGAAACATCTTTGTTATCCTGATAGAATGTATAAGCTATCTGGCAAAGATTAGCAGTCACAGCTGCCGACATTTGAGCATGTCCCTGATCACGTCCGCTCTCCTGATTCTGGCATATCTCTTCATTCGACAATGGATCAATATGAGTGCCCTGGATTAAATTATTTAAAGCTCCATTACCAGCTCCATTATAAAAATAGTTGACGACATAATTAACCATATCATCATCTTCAGTCAAAATACCAATAGACAGATAAGAACACATATTAACCAAATCCCAATTCGACCAGTAATGTAAAGCACAGTTACTACTACCTTGGTGGTTGTCCAGAAAATCTTTATTTTTAGAAGCGAATACTTTCACAATCCATGTTTTAAAAGTAGTTTGATCCGCTTCTGTCCAACCATCGTAAGTTTGCATAATTTCTGCTGCATTGGCAAAAGTATATCCTTGTGCACCTGCTGCCAGTTTATGATTAGCATCATTGGAAGTAACTTCTGTACAGGTCGCAGCCCACTGATTCAAGATGTTAATCACATTCTTTGCATATTGTTCAGTACCTGTCAACTTCCATAAAAGTGCCATTTGATAAGCAGCTGCGGCATCCTTCATTGCATAACTGTAATTTTCATTACTAACACCAGTTCCGGTCACATCGCCACGAACAATCTTAGTTTGCGGCTGCGGATTGTATGAAGAAGCTGAAACATAACTCGAGTTCTTTAGATTTTCAAATTCATCTTTTACCTTTTGCGGTGCAGTCCCATCATCCAACATATTCTTCACGCGGTCAAAATCAGCCTGATTAAACATAGCACAGGGATGATTATAGGTATATTCTGCTTCTACCGGAACATATACTCCTTCCGGAAGTGTCAAATCCACTACTCCGAATTCATTCTCACGGCAAGAAGTTTGCACTGCTATCAGCAGTGCTAAACCTATCGTCTTTATTATATTTTTATTCATAAGAATCTATTTTGAACCTTGATTGTTATTCCAATTATTTTATTACTTCGTAAGTTAATCCTTCCGATTCAACATATGCTTGTACATCTTGTACAGTCTTGAATGTCTGTATCCAATAAACATTATAACTTACCGGCGTAGCAGAAGATGAGGTTATATCGGCATATTTAAATGTAAGAGTACTAAATGATGCAACAGAAGTCGTCGGTAGTATATCCGTTGATCCCCATTTCTGAGTAGATATATCATAAATAAAGACATGACTACCATCACTGCACTTATAATCATTCAGCCACTTATTATTATTTCCACCTAAATTACCAGAGAATTTAGCGCCCTCACAAGAGCCATTCGATCCATCCAGATTAATATTCCGTGCAGTCACTCCTTCAACATCCTTCAAATCATCCATACGAATTGCAAAAATAGGATAATTACCAGCATGCAACCAGGATGTTTCATAACATTTAAAGTCTCCGCGCCATTTTGTACCCGCCTTAGGAGTAATGGTAATATAGCCTTCATGCCATTCCCATGAAGCCGCTTGGTTTGGATCATAATACCATGTACAATTATCTTTATCACGGAAAAGCTCTCGTATTAAACCTTCTGCCAAATTCAATTCAATAGATGAAGTATTTCCTGTTTCCGGACAGGTAGCCGTAATAGTAACCTTGCCAAACACACCGTTCTTATTGAAAGTAACAACACCAGCTTTCACTGTAGCAATTGTTTCATCACTTGAAGTCCATTCTATCAATGACTTAGTACAATTTTCCGGCACTGTAGTAAAGTTCAATGCTACACTCTTTTCTGCAATAGCAAATTCATAGCCATTAGTTGATGAGTAATTCTGATCGATGGTAATCTCTTCCGGTTGTACAATCGAATTCACGATAATATCTTTAGTAGCTATCACATTTGCACCGTCCAAAGATGTGGCAGTGATAGTAACAGTGACAGCAGCGCCCTTGCCACTATCCAGTCCCGTAACAAGTCCGTCTTTATCCACAGTAGCTACAGTTTCATCAGAACTTGACCATTTCACTGTCTTATAAGTAGCAGAAGACGGTAAAATTGCTGCTGAAAGTTGCAATGTCTCTCCTGCATATACATTATCCGCATCAGAACTAATCGTAATGCTTTCCGCACTAACCAATGAATTAACAACCAACACTTTCAAGGCACTAGCCACATCACTACCCGAATAATAAACACTTGGAGCAACCTGAATTACAGCAATGCCCGTACCATTACCACTGACGGCATTTACCGTACCACTGGCATCCACCGTGGCCACATTTTCATTACTGGAAGTCCAATTCACCTCCTTATAAGTTACGTCATCAGGTGTTATACTATATCCCAATTCCACTTTCTCTCCTTTTACTAAAGGAAGTACCTTGACTTTCGTATCATCAATATAGATAAACTGCTGCAAATCTTCAGAAATAATCATTTCAACCGACGCAGGATAAATCGCTTTAGAAAGTGGGGATACCTCATCATTATCATCACATGAAAAAAATGTGGAAACAACTGCTGTCATAAAAAGACAACCCAGCCCATATTTTAATATCTGTTTCATACGTTTTCTCTTTTATTCATTATTACAATAACACATCTTAGTTCTTCCAACCAGGGTTCTGTTCCAACTGCGGATTCAACTGTAATTGGTCAGAAGGCAGCGGGTAAAGATAAAGTTTATCATTCCAAGTACGATCACTATAAAGAATAAGACAACCGTCAGAACTAAGTGAACGTTTATGATCTGTCCAGTTTGTTTCAAACCAAGTATCTGTCACTTGCACACCAAGCATATCTTGTGGCATTTCATCAGGAGCTGTAGCCCAACGCTTTAAGTCATCAATGCGAAAACCTTCCAATACCAGTTCTACAGTACGTTCCCGGCGTATTTCTTCACGCATTGAAAGATTGTTTGCCGAAACTAATGTACTACTCAACTTAGGCATACTTGGATTGACACGAAGACGAACCTTATTCAATGAATAATCTAATTCTGAATCTGTAATAGTACCATTCAATTCATAAACAGCTTCCGCATAATTCAACAATACTTCTGCATACCGGATAACCGGGAAATCATAAGATTCGTAATAATCTTCCACCTGGCGTTCAGTACCCCATTTACGGTTTTGATATCCACTACCCGAACGTACATTAGCAGTCAGGCTACTTGTTAAATCAGCATCCGTCCAAGTTGTGCGCCATTTACCGTCATTATTCCAGTATTGTTGTCCATGATATAGCATATTATTTCCCATGCGGTTATCCCGATTTTGGAATTCATCAGTCACACTGGCATATTGCTGGAATTTGGATGACTTACCAATAGGCAACCCATCAGAACAAAGATACATATTCGCCAATTTACGGGTTACATAGCAAGCATTTGCCACCATACCATGGGTCAGGTTCCATGCAGTTTTATCTCCATTACGATGACGTTTCACAAAGATATATTCTGTATTGTCACTCTTCGAAAGATTTGCCGGATTACATTGTGCACCATCTTCTAATGTGAACATATAGCGATAGCTCTCATTACCCAGTTTTTCATTATAGAACAACTGATATTTACCACCTTTAATTACTTCATTGGCGGCATCCTTCGCAATAGTCAGCAATTCCGTACTACGGGAAGTATTTGAGGTGGCATCTTTGCCGTTAGTGTGAAATTTCTGCCAAGTACCTTCATACAATGCTACGCGTGACAACATGGCATATGCGATATATTTATTCAATCGTCCCGCCTCCGATGATGTTTCAGGTAAGCCGCCAACTGCATCCTTCAAATCCTTAATCACCTGGTCAATCACCTCACCACGATCATTACGTTTGCCGTAAAGTTTTTCAGAATCCAAGTCCAAAGGTTCCGTAAGAATGATAGCGTCACCATAAAGCTGTACTAATTCGAAATGACTATATGCACGGAAAAATTTAGCTTCGGCTACAGGTACTATAATATCCGCCGGTACATCAAAACTTTCTGCATTCTTCAACAATAGGTTAGTATAGTAAATACGTTTATATAGTTTGGTGTAATTAGCATCTGTAGCAGGAATAGCATTTGTACCCTGGCTATATACATTCATGGATGAACCTGCCACTAAATCAGAACGGTAATCACTATGAGGTTCATCTGACACAGCACGGTCAAAATCATGAGGCCAACTATAAAACTGGTTAGCAAACAGCTGAAAGTTGGCAGCGTTGTCCCACACCAAATTATCTCCCAAATCCGACAATGGTTCCAAATCCATACAGGAAGTTGTCACTGCTACGAAAGAAAAAAGACATGCGGCTTTTATATATTGTTTTAATTTCATATCATCAATTATTTAAAAGGTTAAATTAGCTCCGATAGTAAAGTTACGAGTGAACGGATAACGTTTCACCCCCTTAGCTGCCTGAGTGGTATTATTGGTATCACGAGCAGATGCTTCAGGATCCCATCCATCTTTTATTTTGGTAGTTTCCCACAAATCAGCTCCCGTCAGATATATACGGGCCCCTGATATTACTTTTGTTTTATTCAACAACTTAGCAGGAAAAGTATAACCGATTGTTACATTCTTCAGACGAAGATAACGACCATCTTGTGCTGTCAAAGAGGATGCCTGATAATTGTAATTATTGATATTACTTTCATTGGTATATGGGGCATAGTAAGCATCCCGGTTATTTTCACTCCATGTATTGCCAAGAGAAGCAGTGCTTGTATTGGTATAATTGCTACGGAACGGCACTGTCCAATTATCAATCGGACGATAAACAAAACGATTGGCAACTCCCTGAAAAACAACGTTGATATCAAATCCTTTATAGTCTGCCCCAAAATTGAAAGAATAAGAGATTTCAGGAGTGTCACTGCCCAGATAGATATAGTCTTTTTCATCTAATACACCGTCTCCGTTTTCGTCACAATACATATTGTCACCTACACGCAGATTCGATGGCATACCAATTCCATTATTATTATAATACTTTGTCTTGTAGGCAGCCAACTGTTCTTCATTCTGAATCTTGCCACCGTAACGCAGACCGAAAATTGAATTCAGAGGATAACCTTGTTGTGTTTGTACATATCCTGACTTTAAAACTGTTGTACCACCGTAATCCACTAATTCATTACGGGCAAAAGTAAAAGTACCACCTATGTGATAGTTTACATCTCCAATCCTGTTACGATAGTTAAGTTGACCTTCATATCCCCATCCTTTAAACTTTCCGGCATTCGCTTTCGGAGCAGAATCTCCTAACGTTCCCGGGAAAGTGACACTAACTAACATATTATTGTTCTGCTTCATAAAAGCCTCGACAGAACCAGTCAAACTACCATTCAGAAAACCAAAATCAACACCAACATTATAATTTTTTATGCGTTCCCAACTACGTGTTGTAGAAGCCAGAGTTCCGTTCGTTTTTATATAAGAAAGTTTATTAGAACCTATATATGCGCCATCATCACCTGCTGCAACCAAATTATAAAGTTGTACTCCGTCATAGTTTCCAATGCCACTCTGATTACCGACTTCTGCATAAGAAAGACGTAGCTTCAAATCACTTAACCAATCAACCTTCTGCAAAAAAGATTCTTCTTTTATACGCCAACCCAATGAAACACCATAAAAGAGATCCCAACGGTTTTCCGGCAAGAACTTAGAAGAACCATCATAACGTCCATTCAGTTCCAGCAAGTAACGCCCATCATAATCATAATTAAAACGTCCAAAATAAGAAAGATTCGCATTTTGATATTTCTTTTCATCACCGGTCAAAGTCACATCACCCGAACCGTTTACTATTTCCATACCATTCTGAATATCTTTCACCATCACTCCAAAATAAGTATACTCCTTAAATTCATATTGTGCACCCAATGTCAAATTCAACTTATGTTTTTGCGCAAATGTTTTATTAGCTGCCAAATAACCGGAAACTGAATAAAAATCAGTTCTCGAACTTGTCTGAGTGTAAGTTGAGTTTGCTTGCGTTGGATCTGTCCGCACTTCTACATCACCCATATAATTATAAAAAGTGACTGAATTTGTTGTTTTATTACGGGATGCCGTACTCGTACTATATCCAACATTAGCATTAGCGGATAACCAATCTAAAATCTGATAATTCAATGTCTCGCTTAATGATATAGCAGAAACAGAGAGTTTATTATTACCACCATTACTAACAATAGCCGCAGGAGATCCCCATGTTCCCCATGCATACGGTTTTCCGTTTAAGGACTCAAATGGAAGTCCCGGCATAGGCAAAGTAGCGGATAAAGCTGACTCAATCTGTGTCGGAGCAACCTGTTCCTGCCGATTGTACGAAATAGAAGAGTCCAGTTTCAGGTTCTTTGTAAACTTATATGTATTATTCATACGAAAGTTATAACGCTTGTTGTTATTGTCACCAAATTGCAATGTAGAACCATCATAAAGATAACTCATCGAAATACGATAAGATGATTTTTCTGAACCACCGGAAACACTTAAACTATGCTCCGTACTCCATGTATCACCAAAAAGCGTATCCAGCCAATTTACATCATCTGTGAACACAAAATCTGCAACATCCGTAAAGTTGGTCGAACCGAACGGGTTAGGACTATAGCGCATATCAAGATATGACCCTTTATATTTCTTTGCCAATTCCGCATAAGTATACCAGACATTAGACGTGTTTTTATCGTTCGTCAATGCTGTCATTACCCCATCTGCCCATTGATCAATATTCATGGCAGAAGCCATCAAACCAACAGTTTTCAAAGTAGTGCTACCGCTATATTCTACTTTCACTTTACCTTCAGCGCCTTTCTTTGTAGTTATTAAGACAACACCACCAGCAGCACGAGAACCATAGATTGCAGCGGCACCATCTTTCAAAAAGTTCATTGATTCAATATCATTAGGATTCAGCAGACGAAGCTCATTCACACTTTCATACGCTACCCCATCAATTATTATTAATGGTTCTGTACTGTTCACTGATACTGATCCGCGCAAACTTAATCCCCAGCTTTCATCACCCGGAGCAGAGGAACTACGAGTTATCATAACACCAGGCACCTGTCCTTGTAGAGCTTCCAATGGGCTAGACAGTCCTCCTTTTTCCTGAAGCATTTTAGCTCCTACAACTGCAACAGCACCTGTTAATGAAGATTTTTTCTGGGTACCATAACCCACTACTACCACTTCATCCAATACTTCAGAATCTTCTTGCAATGTAATTTTCACAGGTGCGCTACCGTTCACATTAACTTCTTTTGTTTTATAGCCAATATAAGAAATAACCAATGTTCCCGGATTGACATTACTAAGTATAAAGTTTCCGTCTATATCCGTAATTGTACCATTAGTAGTCCCCTTCATCAACACACTAGCACCGATTATCGGCTCATTATTTGCATCTAACACAGTCCCCTTTACTGTCACCGTCTGCATAACAGTTTGCGACCTATCAACTTCCGCATAGGTATTTTGGGGTATTCCTGTCAATAACGCAGAAGCAACCACCATTGAAAATAAAAATCTCTTCGGCGAACACTTTAAGATATCATTCATAAAATTAAATTTGAGGTTTAAAAATAGTATTAAATTTTTGTTCTCTAAAATAAGGGAAGGCATACAGGTGCCTCTTTGTAAATTCTGACTCCTTTTCCATAAGCACAAAGGGTTATTTATTAATGAATAAGATTATATACAGTTTCGGAAGAATTCGCGCATTTCACGACGTCCAAGGAATAGGTGGTTTTCTACCGTCCTACAACTTAGATTCAGTTCATTAGCGATTTCCGGAGAAGTTTTATTTTCAAAACGGCTTAATGTATAAATTAACCGACGTTGTTCGGGCATGGCAGCCAGACGGGTCCGTTCCATTGTCATTAAATCATCACCGATAATTTTTTCTTCGGTTTCATTGGTAGAAGTAGACATAGTATCATAGATGTAGCTGTCTATCTCCTGCTTCTTATAATAACGACGGATATAGTCGATTACAATATTGCGGGCAATAGTGAACAGAAAATATTTCACAGTGTCCGGACGGAGCATTTGTTTGTAGTCCAACAGACGTACAAATACATCTTGGGTTAGATCCTCTGCTTCGTAGCGATGAGTAATACGATAAGTAATATAGGTAAGAATCACCTGATAATATTCTTCATAAGCACGGGTGATAATGTTGTCGGAAGTGTTAGCTATTGTCTCCATAATACTATCTTTTTCGGTTTTGATCACGATGCAAATATAGAGGGGATTTCGGATATAACAGCCAGAAAATAAAGCAGATCAATCTCAACGAATCTAGTTAGACTTATTTAAACACATTCTTCTCATTATCAACAATTTACACTCGCATCAAATAGAGTATCACTTTATAAAATGAGACTCCATACACTAAAATCTACGCATTTTTGCTCCACTTACACCTGTTTGCCCTTACCTTTCTCTCCTTTTCAATCTCATCATTTCATGATCTTACCGATTCATTGTCTCATCAACGGCTTTGATGAAACATAAACATTAAGAGAAAACTTTCATTTCATTAAAGATAAACTTGCTTTGCACTTATTGCAAAGTTACATTTGATTAAGGGTAAACTATAAATGCAAGCTTCAATTATATAATTGCAAGCTTTGTTTTTATAAACGCAAGTTGCATTTATAAAAACAAAGCTTGCGTTTATAGATTACTCCCTATAAAAAACAACTTTACAATAGGACCAAAAGAAGTTTATATAGGGAGAAGGAGAACTTATCTATTAATAGATTATGGAAAGAAATAAGCGGAAGAAAGAAAGTCACTTAGTGAATCGGGAGCCTTCACCCTCTATCCCCGATGAACAGGGAGAAGTGAAGGAGTGAAGGGAATATGAGTGCAAAATAGATTTCAGAGATAATAAGTCGAAAAGTTACTCTTCTTTGGCTGTTCCGCCTATACTACGGATGTATTCATTCGGAGTAACTCCCGTACTCTTTTTAAATGAACGGAAGAAAGAAGCACGTGAACTAAAACCACAAAGTTCTGCCAGTGCAGTCAAGGTATAGCGGGAATATTGACTATCCGCTACCATCTTTTTGAATTGGGTAACGCGGTATTCATTGATAAAGTCATAGTAAGACTGATTTAGATACTGGTTCAAAAGATACGATAATGAGTGTGAAGAAGTATCCAAAGCAGAAGCCAAGTCACCCATTTTTAAGTCGGGATTGATATATGACTTTTCTTTCTCCACATAAGCCACCAGTTTCTTATGAAGTTCTTTACATTCCTCTTCGGTCAGTCTATTCGTCTTATATTTCTCTTCAACAGCAGAAGAAGCAAGTAAACGACGCATACGTTTCCAGACATAATATCGTATAAAGGCTATAATTCCTACAATTAATAAAATGGAAAATCCCCATCCCCACCAGGGTATCATAGAGCGTACTGTCACTCGGCAGATAGCTTCCGACTGCTCATTTCCCGGAAGACGTACACGGAAAGTATAAGTTCCGGAAGAAAGTCCGTAATAGGAAACTTCGTTCTGTGCAGCCAATAGTTTCCAGTCCTTGTCCACTCCCTCCAGTCTATATTCATATAGTAAGGCAGACGGCAGACCATAGGCAAAATCAGTGAAACAGAAAGTCAAATTATTCTGGTTGTATTTCAAAGAGGAGCTGGTGAAAGGAACGCCATTAGCCAGTATATCGGTAAATACGATCGGACGAACCTTGCCACGCACTTCGTCCACACGTTTCGGATCGACATAAATCAGTCCTTTGGTGTTACCAAACCACAATAGTCCTTTTTCATCTTTATAAGCGGCTCCATTCGTAAAAGTTGGTCCCGGCACTCCATCATTGAAAGTGAAAGCATCATACTCCTCTCCCTCTTCTTTAATACGCAACAATCCATCATTGCAAGCTACCCACAGCCAGCCTTGGTTATCTTCTATAACAGACATCAGCGAATTGTCCGGAAGAGTAGAAAAGATAGAGCGATTCCGGAAACGATCCATCGTTAAAGTAGATGTAAACAAGCTCCCTTTCTCACGGATAAAATAGAGGTTGTGTTCAGCATCTTCGTAGATCGTACGCACCTTATCCCGATGAACGAATCCCTCCGGAAACACATTAGAACGTAAACTTTGAGAAGCCGGATCATAAATACACATACCGGTTTCGGTAGCAATCCATCCTTTACCCGTAGAATCAAAGCTTACTTCATACACATTGCCCTCCGGCAGTTGGGAGTTAGCACTGGTAAAGTGTTTGATCTGTTTGGTCTGTCCGTTATAACAGAAGAGTCCGTGTGAAGTACCTATCCAAAGATTTCCTTTTGCATCCGGTTTCACACAGAATATATGTCCCTTTTGAAAAAGCTCCGTATCTCCTTGTGCAAAATATTTAAGAGATAACGTTCCCGGATCCAGTACCATCATACCGCCACCATACGTACCTATATAATATTCTCCTTGATAGAAGCTGATTGTCAGTATCAGATCCGAAGTCAAAACGGGTTTTACAAAACTCTTCACGACTCCGGAAACCTCATTTATATAAAACAAACCATCGCGTGAACCGATAACCTTCTCTTGCCCTCGGTTTACGAAAGAACGAATGGAGAGGTTTGCCGAATTGAACAAAGGCGGATAGGCATACGTACGGAAAAGTCCGTTCTGATAGAGTGAATAATCCAATCCTGCCTGAAAATGTCCCACCCAGACAGCACCTCTATCATCTACAAGTAAGGAATAAATAGAATTACTGCGAATTCCTTCCTTATCATTGACATCGTGGTAGAAGCGGCGTGTCACTTGTTGGTCTTTATGTGAGAGGAAATGGACGCCATTACCGTCAGTAGCTATATATACGGTCTCTTTTCCATCGCTGGAAATATCAGAAATGACATCACAGCCTAAAGATACCGCATGAGAGAATATTTCCTTTTTTATATCGAAACGTACTACACCTTGGCTCATTGTACCTAGATAGAGCGTTTCTCCGATACGGGTCAAACAACGGAAATAATCTGTTTCGGGCACATTCTCTTGAAAATGCCAGGAATCAATCTTTCCGTCTTTCAGCGAATAAGAAAACAGTCCCTGCACAGTAGCCAGCCATAATACGGTTTGATCTTCATTTAAACAAATATCCATGATTCTGTTACAGGCGGCAAGCATATTCCGATCTGTCAAAACCTGTAGTAATTGACCGTCTTTATGAATAAACAAGCCTTTCTCCGTACCGATATAAAGAATATCCTCATTAGCCAACAAAGCATTCACGGCAAAATCAATCTTTTCGGGGACAATTCTTTCCAATTGGCTGTTTGTACGGTCCAATCGCCAAAGTCCGATTCCATTTCCCACCCACAGTTGCCTGTTGGCTGTTTCTGTAACGCTGTTTACCCGTTTCTTTCTTCCTGATTCAATGCCCCGGAATTCAAAATGGCGTACTTTTACTCCATCAAAACGGTCGAGACAATTATCCGTTCCTAACCAAACAAAGCCCTCTGAATCTTTATAAATAGCATTCACCAACAGCCCGGAAAGGCCGTCGGACATCACGACATTACGGAACGTGTAATCCTGGGCTTGTAGATTGACCCCACAAACCAAATATATTATTAGAAGAATCAGATATTTAATCGTGTCTTTCACCTACAATGGGCTTTTTCATATTAAACATGTGACAAACTTACATAAAAATCTCCAAAAGGAAGTACTTCTAATAAAAAAAGTCATCCCTTCGTATTTACCATATGCACATAGACAAATACGAAGGGATTAAATTATTTACTCAATGTAATCTAAATAAAAAATCTTCTAAAGCCGCATTAAACTCTTCCGGACGCTCCATATTCATCATATGTCCGCAATCTTCGATCACTTTCAGCTTTCCATTCGGAAGATAATTCAAAATTTGAGGTTCCTTTGAGAACCGGTTACCAGACGAGTGACCTTCCACAATCAAAGCTGGTACGGCAGGGTGGTTCTTTTTCAGCATCTCAATAGCATCCAAACCAGCTACCACGCGCACTTCCTTATGTAACGGTTGCCATGCATCCCATTCGTCAATCATTTGCCACAGAGGCGCACGCATCCGTTCGCGTTGGGTTCCTCCGGATTTCATCAGTCCTTCAAACCACTCCTTCTTCATCACCTCCACTCCTTTCTCTTTCAATGCAGCAATCTCTTCCTCACGTCTCATGGCTTCTTCTTTCGTCATAGGTTCACTCGGACCTTTCGATTTTCTTATGTTTCCACTGGCTAAAAAAGCGGATAACATTCGTTCCGGAAAGTACGCCAACATATCGGCGGTAATAAAGCCACCCAAAGAAAGTCCGACAATATGCGCTTTTTGGATGTGTAAGGAATCCATCAACGTAACCAAATCTTCAGCATGTGTAAATTGATAATCTTCGGTTTGGGAAGAAGAAAGACCATATCCTCTTAAATCATAGCGAATGACATGATACTTTTTCGCAAACACCGAAAACTGTTCGTCCCACATACGATGGTCAAGCGAATGACCATGAACAAAAATAATCGGCTCACCCTGACCTGCTTCTTCATAATACAGAAAGCCATTCCCAATGTTAATACGGCCTTGTTTTACGACTAATAAATTACCTTTCATAACTGTTGGTGAAACAACCGGACTACCATAGAAGGAAGAAAAAGCATCCTGGCTTTCCTGACCGGATAATCCCTTGGAGGAAACGGTAAGAAAGCAGATATTTAATAAAGCAGTAATTAATAAGCGACCGTTCATCTTATCATTCGTTTTTATGTTTCTTAATTCTTGATATACTTTATTTAAATAGACTTTATTCTGATTGCAAATCCCAATATACGACATAGCGCTGGTGATGCAAATCATATAGCGGACGAATCACATCTCCTTGTTCTGTCGTAAACTTCAAATCACTTCCTACCCGCTGCAAAGCACGTTCGGGATGCTTCTTATCCAGTTTCAAAGAAGTGCGCAGATGGGCAGGGACACGAAAATCATAGGTATAATAATCATTGTAAAGAGCAGGATTAGAGAAAGGAGCAGGCGCCTGCATACCCTCTGTTCCCCGTTCTCCCGCCAATACTAGCGGACCATATAACAGAGCTGCCTTGTCCGGATTATCCGGAGTAGATTCCAGTTTGATTTGCATCGGATAAGTAGCCGAAATTTGATCGCCATCTTTCCATTCACGGGTAATGGCGATATAAGAGCCCGGTTTCTGCTTTACAGATACTTTCTTACCGTTCACCAGCACTTTCACATCTTTGCTCCATGAAGGATAACGCAGATAAACAGTGGTGCGAACGGGATTCTCTGCCCGGAAAGTGAACCGCGTTGTTTCTTCCTGTGGAAACTCCGTTTCTTGACGGATGGTCAGTCCCTTCTCTTTCCAGATTACCTGTGATGGGATAAACAGATTTACATATATTCCTTGATTGTTGTGATAATAGATGGCTTCTCCAAACTTTGCGTGATTCTCAAATCCACTGCCTACGCAACACCAAAAAGAGTTCTCTTTTGTGCTATATAGTTTATGAGAACCGGAAAGCAAAGGCAGGAAATAAGCCACCATACCCGTTTCGGGATCTTGTTGTCCCAAGATATGATTGTACAATGCCTTTTCATAATAATCTGCAATAGATGAATCGCCCGTCCAGCAGAAAAGATGGCGGCTAAGTTTGAGCATATTATAGGTACAACAGGTTTCTCCGGTATAACCGGTCAGATGTTGGGATAACTTATTCGGGTCAAAGTAGTGTTCTTTATCACTGCTGCATCCCGGGGCGAAAGTATGATGGTCAATCATGGTATGCCAGAAAAATTCCGAAAGTTTCCGGCTTGTCTCGTTGCGGGTTAATTCGTAGTTGCGGGCTTCGGCTATCACTTTCGGGATAAATGTATTGGTATGCTTCGTTCCCAAGTCATCACGAAGTTCTTTCAACGGGTCGATTACATCATTGTGGTAGAAATATTCCGCCAGCCAACGATAACGTTCATCTCCCGTGATTGAGTACAAATTGTAGAATGACTCATTGATACCGCCAAATTCATTGCGGATCATAAGCTTACATGTTTCTTCACTAAGAGGTTTCAGCTTATTGTATGCCCAGTCACCCATTCGGGTGGCGATAGTTAATGCTTTCTTGTTATCCGCATACAGGTATTGGTCTATCAGCCCGGAAAAAAGTTTATGCAGCGTATACCAAGGAGCCCATACGCTTTTTCCCTGGATGTTCCGGTTTATCAATTCTTCAGGCCAAGCACTCAAATATCCGTTTTTTAATGCATTCTGCACTTCTTCCAATCCATTGACCAAGCTATCACCTTTCAGCTTGAATATCTCACTACCGGTAGCTGCGTACATCAAACCAAGTGCCGAAAGCATATGTCCGGTAGTATGTCCGCGAAGTTCGCAATCCAAAGATTCCCAACCACCGAGTTTTTTCACTGTCATATAACCGCCCTCACGTCCGGCAAATACACCGGCATTGGTACGGAAGCTATGCAGCAGGCGATTCACATCTATTGAAGTCATCCAGGCAGAATCCCGAAGCATATTATCACGGAAACGACTTGGCAACAAGCGGACGTCTTTCAAATCAAAACTTTCTGCTTGAAGGGGAGCCACTGTTTCCTTTTTCAACTTTCCCTGATGTTGACCGGGATATACAGATTGAGCTGACACTATACCCGATACTGTCAATGAACCAAACAAGATTGCCGTAACTAAAATTTTCTTATTCATACTATTTCTATCTTTTACCTATAAGATACGAACAAGGTGCCTCAAACACTCAAAGCTACAAAATTATTTAATTAAGCTACAATTCTTTAATTTAAAGCCCACTTTCTTATAAAATTCATCTGAAACGTCCTATCTTTATTCCCCAAATCAAAGAAAGGAGCTACATGGATTTACGTACGGCAAATGTCACAAGATATATTCTTCCTCTGCGTGAGGGAGGTTCATTGCCTGCTTTGGCCGAAGCTGACGATGAATTTAAGTATGTAGTCAAATTCAGAGGGGCAGGACACGGAACAAAAGCGCTAATTGCCGAACTGATTGGTGGGGAGATAGCCCGTGCACTGGGGTTCAGAGTTCCCGAAATAGTTTTTCTGAATCTGGACGAGGCCTTCGGGCGGACGGAAGCGGACGAAGAGATACAGGATTTACTTCAATGGAGTCGCGGACTGAATATGGGATTGCATTTCCTTTCCGGTTCATTGACTTTTGATCCGATAGTACATCAAGTAGATGGGAAAACGGCTTCGCAAGTGGTATGGCTGGATGCCTTGCTGACTAACGTAGACCGTACCATTAAAAATACCAATATGCTGATGTGGCACAAAGAACTATGGTTGATTGATCATGGGGCTTCTCTTTATTTCCACCATTCCTGGACTAACTGGCAAAAACAGGCACTGGTTCCTTTTGTACAGATAAAAGACCATGTATTATTGCCGTTTGCCGATAAACTGGAAGAAGTAGATATCGAATTCAGACAGATATTAACTTCTGATAAAATCCGTGAGATAGTCAATGCTATTCCCGACGACTGGTTGAACTGGACGGAAGGTACAGAAACTCCACAGGATTTGAGAGAGATTTATATTCAATTCTTAGAAGAAAGGATTAAGCATTCCGAAACATTTGTAAATGAAGCGCAAAATGCAAGAAAGGCACTTATATGAATACGCAGTCATCCGTTTCGTTCCTAAAGTAGAACGGGAGGAGTTTATCAATATGGGGATTGTATTGTTTTCCAAACAAGCCAAATACCTGAAATCCCTCTATACGATAGATGAGAACAAACTAAAACTGTTTTCTTCCGAACTGGATATTAATTGCCTGAAAGAAGGGTTACAGGTCTTTGACAAGATATGCATGGGAAATAAAGAGGGAGGAGCTATAGCCAATATGGATATTCCTGACAGATTTCGTTGGCTGACCGCAGTAAAAAGTTCCTGCATACAGGTGTCCCGCCCGCATCCGGGATTCTCCGCTGATTTGGATAGGACTTTGGAAAGATTGTTCAAGGAATTGGTACTCTGACTCCTTGAACAATCTCTTTGTCAAACTAACGGGCAGTAATGTAAAAGCTTCGCTCCACTGCTTCAGCAGTCTGCACTTTAGGTTCCCCGCTACGTCCATATTGCCAAGCTACCACTGTCACCTTTACCGGAAATTTTGCACGCGGAGGAATTTTAGTCAATACCAATTTATCCCCCTTTATTTCTGCCGGTCCTTCTTTTACATAATAGTAAACCGGAAGACCGGAGTCAGCAGTTCCTTTCAAAGTTATTTCTTTCACTGAAGCCTTTACATCGGATAGTTTCGGAAAAATAATACGTTGGGGTATTCCTTCCTTATTCCGGTAAGGAATACGAATTTCTACCTGCTGAACGGCACTCCGGTAGCTATGATCCTGTTTTACGGAAGCCATCAGACAGATACTTCCTGTACGTTTAGGATTATCCAATCCCATCCGATAGAAACGTACAGTAAAAGTTGTATCATTCACCACTTCCACCGGACCGCAGATTCTCGACATTCGAATGGGACGTGTACTGTGTTTTTGAGAATATTCGTTCCTTAACGTATCTGTGTACACAGCTTTCAAATGGAAAGTAACTCCGTCCGCCTCGGGTTGAAAAGAAGGAGACATACGTACATGGGATTTCGGATTGAAAGTAATCAGTTTTCCTTTTTGCTCAAAGCCGATGTACTGCTCTGTCTTTCCACGCTCATTGGCGTAATATTTTTCTGTGGCATCTGCCATTTCTTTATCAAAATACCAAAACGCATGGGTCTTGTCTCCTTTATACTTATCATAGGAAGCGGCTTCGGCTGTAGGCTTTTCATTCTTTCGCCAGCGGTCTGCCAGCCATCCATTCTTTGCTTCTACCGGAATTAACAGAACCGGAGTATTCGATGGAAAATGGCTTGGCAACCGGTATTGCACTGCCTTTTTCAGAAAAAGAGAAAGATAATCAATCAATTCATCGGATATATCGAAATGTCCATGTCCTGCATCTGCAAGGAATGAAAGGGGAGCATTCGGATATTCACGGCGATAATCGAAGGAAGTTATCAATCGGTCTTCCCACCATTCGTCCTCCCCCATTACCATTAATGAAGGAATACCTTCAATCGTATGGTTTCCCCAATCCAAATTTGCACTTCCGTAGCCTGTCAAATGAGTTCTGGGAGAATCACCGTGAATAGAAAGTACGGCCAATGTACGTTCGGGATTCCAAGCGGCAAAGTTCCACGGATAAGTAGCCATTGCCGAATGTCCGATAGGGATGACCGGGGCAAACTCCAGTTCTGTATACCCGCTTATTTCAGACAGGTTCTTCATCATTGTTTCAAAGATTTGCTGGGTACCTTTTGTCACGTCCCAGCGCTGGTCTATTCCGGGAGTGATCCATATCTCTGCAATCCCAAGTTTTGCCATATTTTTCCGGAATCCGGGATGTTCGAAAATTGTCTCTTCGGTCATATTATGTTGCCCGACGATGACGGCACGGACTTGTTTGCAGTTTTCCGGTATCCATAGATAGGCAGAAGGATGGGCGTTTGTCTCTTCTGAAATCAGCTCTTTTATTTCTACTGACCACTGCCAGGGGGCTGCTGCAACTCGGGTAGTCTGCATGAACAGAGATAACAAAACAACAAGAAAATATTTATTCATAATGCTTCTTTTAATTGATTTAACTTCCTATATTACGAATATGGAAAACAAAACACTCAAAAAACGACTATATATATGAAAGATTAAATGCAAAGACAGGGTTATCCGTGAAAATGGTAGCAAAAGCCGTAATTTATATAAAAACAGTTTACCTTTTACAAACTAACTTTGCATACAGGAGATAAAGATAATAAAAACATTAGAATACGATTTTAATTTAATAGGATTAATTATGGACAAAGTAAAATTGAACAATGGCATTGAAATGCCTATTTTAGGTTATGGTGTCTATCAGGTTACGCCTGAAGAGTGTGAACGTTGCGTGTTGGATGCAATCAGTGCAGGTTATCGTTCCATTGATACGGCACAAGCCTATCATAATGAGGAGGGTGTAGGAAATGCAATCAGTAAATGTGGCATTCCGCGTGAGGAACTGTTCATCACTACAAAAGTATGGATTTCAAATGCCGGTTACGAAAAGGCCAAAGCTTCTATCGAAGAATCACTGCGTAAATTAAAAAGTGATTACATCGACCTGTTACTTATCCATCAGCCATTCGGTGATTATTACGGAACCTACCGGGCTATGGAAGAAGCATACAAAGCCGGTAAAGTTCGTGCTATCGGTGTCAGCAACTTCTATCCCGACCGCTTTGTTGACTTGGCGGAATTCTGCGAAATCACTCCTGCCGTCAACCAAGTGGAGACACATGTTTTCAACCAACAGATAAAGTTACAGGAAGTCATGAAGGAATATGGCACTAAAATTATGTCATGGGGTCCGTTTGCTGAAGGACGGAACGACTTCTTTACCAACCCGACTCTCCAGGAAATCGGTAAAGAATATGGCAAATCAGTGGCACAGGTCGCACTACGTTATCTGATTCAACGCGATATTATCGTGATTCCTAAATCGACTCATAAAGAACGTATGATTGAGAATTTCAATGTTTTCGATTTTTCTTTAACACCGGATGCTATGGCGGCTATCGCTGCACTTGATACAGCTAAGACACTTTTCTTCTCTCATAATGACCCGGAGATGGTGAAGTGGTTGATTAATTATAGTAAATAAGGAAATGAAATCCCCTTTACTCCTTTTGCTACTTTCATTACATGAAAGACAAGGTTAAAGGGGATGTTCTCATTAATTGCGCTCATTATAAAATTCTACGAATCAGCTATTGAAAATAAACTTTCATTCATTTCCGTACGGTTTTCACCACAGAGGACACGGAGGACACAGAGTTTTCAGAGTTCTAATTCAGAGATTATTATAACCTCTGTGTCCTCCGTGTCCTCTGTGGTGAAATAGTTCATTTATATACTGTTTTACTCTAATTCAACTACTGATTTACATAAAAAACAATTTATTTTTCCAATAGAGTGAAATGCAATGCGGCCCCGCCACTTGCTTTTAGCTTCAAAACAAGTTTATCTCCGGCTTTTATCTTCTTATGAGTAGTGCGTACTTTCGTTCGTGTATTCAGCTTGTCATCATCTTCATAGAGATGAAGCATATACTTCTTTCCCGGTTCCAGAAAATCCGTAGTCAATGTAATTGTGCGGGCTTCCGTATTTGTCATTGCTCCTACAAACCAGTCATTCCCCGAACGACGTGCCTGAACGATATATTCACCAATTTCTCCATCTAACGCACGGCTGTCATCCCATACACTCGGAATGGCTTTCCAAAATTCCAGTTCTTCTTCTCCTTGGTAGAATTCCGGTCTGTCATACCAAAACATAAATTGCAAAGGACTGTAATACACTGCTGCCATAGCCAACTGATGTGCTTTCGTATTCTTCACCCGGTTATTGAAATAACAAAGCGTATAATCTCCTGCACCTGCCAGATAGCGGGTGAAAGGAAGAGTCGTATTGTGTGTGGCATCCGGCATTTCTTCATTACCACGAATACCCTCCTGCGTCATCAGGTTAGGATAAGTACGACTGAATCCTGTCGGACGATATTCGTCATGAATATCTACCATCAGACCGTATTCTCCACATTTACGGACTGCATCATGCAGCCAAGTACTCCAACGCTGATTACCAATCTGTACAAAACCGAACTTGATACCTTTCAATCCCCATTTCTTATACAAAGGCAACAGGGTATCCAACTGCTGCACTAATGCACGCTGATTGACATACACCATAAGTCCGATTCCTTTCGATCCGGCATATTTACATAAAGCAGGTATATCAAGGTCTTTATCAGGAGAAACAGTAGTAGCATCCGAACTCATTTTCATTTCCGGTCCGTACCAGCCGGCATCCATATGCACATACTGAATGCCGCGCTCTGCTGCAAAGTCGATGGCAGCTTTTACTCTTTCCTGTTTCAGGTCTCCCGAACGGAATACTTTTCCCGGTCTAATCCAAGAAGTATCAGCCAGTTTGCAAGCCGGATTCAGATTCAAGACAATATCATTATTATTAATTAAATCGACCGGACGTTCGCCAACCATGATTACACGCCACGGAGTACTGTAAGGAGAAATAATATCGACACTACTATACAGACTTGTCTCCAAAGTGGAAGGTTTCTCTGTCGATAAACGGAATTTACCACGGGCATAATCCACCATTTCCGCTTCCAACAGGGCTACGGATAATCCGTCAGGCAGTTTCAAAGTCAAAGGACGCTCACTCTCCTCTTTGCCCCATCCTTCCAACGGACGAAGTACGCAAGGTCCTTGTGCCCAACGCTCGTAATATGCCATCGTTCCTTCAGGCATTGTGAAGCTGGTCTGCTCACCGATGATATGCAAGAAAAGTCCGTTTGTCGTTTCCGGAAAATGATAGCGGAAAGCAACTCCTTCATTATAGGCACGAACGATAACGTTCATAAAGTAATTCTTACGCTTATCATAGCCACCGTCTCGGTTGCCATCCCCTTCTCCCTTCTTGAATTTCAAAGTCATCTCATTGTAGCAGTCACGTACTTCCGCACGTTCGCCATATACAGGCTTCCATGTTGCATCCGCCTTTCGTTGTTCAGTCCCTGTCAATTTCAGATTTTCACACCAAAAATGACAAGTATCGTTCGGAACGCCCAACGCCGACTCAAACAGTTGATTCTCAATCAGAACTCCTAATTTACTTTCTTCAATCACCGGACGGTTCTTATAAGTCAAGGTATAATACATTTGTGCATTATCCTCTCCCACCGCACGCTGATAGAAGGTAAAGCGGTAAGCTCCATCAGGAGACATCAGTTCCTGGCGGGTTTCTGTCATCACATCTTGCGCTTTTACCAATGCCGGTATCACCAACAACAAAAGCAAAATTCTTTTCTTCATTCTTCTATTTACGTTCATGTTTATTCATCTTTCCTATTATATACGAACGAGAAAGATATTATACTCAATATCAAATATACGATAAAAAATAAAATATTATTTTTAGTTCTATTATTTAATAGTATCTTTGTTTAGATTGTAAGCAGAACAAGATATGAAAGTAGAAGAACCCATAGGTGAATATTATTCCCAGTCATATATCAAAAATATAAGACGTAAAATTATTAAGTCCATCAGAGAAGAAGAAAATGTTGATGTACTAAAACAGTATATGCAGCTTCAAAAAGAAAAAGGGGGACAGATTAATCTTTCCAGAAAGAAAAGGAGAGAATTGTTCGATAGCCAATCCTTAATAGGAAGTATTGATTCTGAAATTCCTTGGGAAGAGATGAGAGATAATATTTTAAAAGAAAAATATAACCTAGAATGAGAGTCTTTTTAGATACCAATATATTAATGGAATCCATAACCAACCGTTCACATTCCGCTGAAATCTCCCGCATATACAATCTATATAAAACTAGAGTTGTCGACTGCTATATTTCTCAAGATTCTTTATATACAATTACATATCTTGTGGAGGCATACTTAAAGAAAACAGATTCTTTATCCAAAAGAGCAACGTTTAGATAAGCTACGTAATATACTTAATAACATATTATTAATGTCGGATATTTGCGACATTTCAAATGAAGAATTAAACAAAGGCATATGGGATGCTAATTTTACAGATATAGAAGATAGTTATCAATATCAAAATGCAATAGCCGAACAATGTGAATACCTAATAACTCTGAATAAAAAAGACTTCTATACCAACAATGACCAAATAGAGATTGTAACTCCCGAAGAATTTATAAGAAAAATATCATCTGAACTTTGATATTATTCCATCTGCTCTCTATATAAAGTCGGTGTCATTCCTGTCACCCTTTTAAAGATGCGGTTAAAATGTACAGGTGATTCAAATCCGCAAGTAGCACTAATTTGAGATATATTCATCATACTACTATTCAATAGTTTACAAGCATATCCGATACGCATATCAAGTACATACTCTTTGAATGTCTTTCCTGTGTTTTCTTTAAAGTATCGGCAGAAAGCAGCAGGGTTCATCGCTGTGTAAGAAGCAATTTCATCCAGACCGATAGACTCGGTATAATGTTTATTCAAATAAGCAATCACCTTTTCCATTCTTTCATTACGCATGATGGAAGGAGATGGGGTATAATGGGAAGTAGTCAGATATTTCCTGTGATTATTGGTAGCCATCATCTGTAAAAGTGAAAGCAACAGGATGATTTGCTCCGCTCCCCTGGCAGAAGGTATCTGTTTTAATAGCTTGATAATTTTCCCTGAGTGGACAACAGTGAATTTAATCCCCCTGCAAGCATCTTCCAATAAATTCCTGATAGGAATAAACTGGGAGTATTGAGAAATAGAATAATGCATAAAATCTTTCTCAAACTGAATATTCACTCCTTTTACTTTCAGTTTGGATTTTTCTCCATTATCGGATTCTTCTCCGTCATCCGGTGGGCTTTGCATACTATGAGGCAGCTCGGAACCGAAAAGAATCAAATCACCTTTTGAATAAGAGATAATGCTGTCACCTACCAGGCAATCCCCCTCTCCCTCCTCTACATAGATAATTTCATACTCATTATGAAAATGCCACGGATACGTAAAACGCGGATATTCATAAAAGCGGGCACGGACGGGATTGGAAGTCGTAATAGTCAACTTCTCATTCATTATCTTCTTCATAAATCTCCTTTCTAAACTACCTTTGCAAAGATAGGTAAATATCTTGCAAAAATACGCATCATAGCATGTATAAAAACCCGCTATTTTTGCATCAATTCATAAAAACATTTGATAGAAACCATGAACGAATTATTTAGTATTGCCGGTAAAGTTGCTGTTATTACCGGAGCAGGTGGTGTACTGGGTGGAAATATTGCCCAACACTTTGTACAGCAGGGAGCAAAAGTAGTCGCTATTGACATTCGTCAGGAGCAACTAGACAACCGTGTGGCTGAACTTAAGCAATACGGTGACGATGTAATCGGTATCATCGGTAATGTACTTGACATCGCCAGCTTGGAGAAAGTAGCCGAAGAAATCGTAGCCAAATGGGGACAGATCGATATTCTATTGAACATTGCCGGTGGCAATATGCCGGGAGCTACTCTTGAACCGGATCAGCACTTTTATGATATGGATATCTCTTGCTGGGAAAAAGTGACTAATCTGAATATGAACGGGACAGTCTACCCATCTATGATATTCGGTAAAGTAATGGCAAAACAAGGCAAAGGATGTATCATTAATGTATCCTCAATGGCAGCATACAGCGCTATCACCCGTGTACCGGGATATTCGGCTGCAAAAACTGCCGTAGCCAATTTCACTCAATGGCTGGCAAGTGAAATGGCACTGAAATACGGTGATGGTATCCGTGTAAACGCTATTGCACCGGGCTTCTTTATCGGCGACCAAAACCGTCGTGTGCTCATCAACCCGGACGGTTCACTGACAGATAGAAGCAAGAAAGTATTGGCTAAAACTCCTATGAAACGTTTTGGTGATATTAAAGAATTGAATGGCGCCGTGCATTTCTTGTGTAGTGAAGCCGCTAGCTTCGTAACCGGAGCCATGCTACCTATCGATGGTGGTTTCAGTGCATTCAGCGGAGTATAAATAATCGCTCCTTAATAAAGAAAAGAAACTATGATGGAAAAAACTTGGAGATGGTTCGGCAAGAAAGACAAGATTACCTTGCCGATGCTCCGACAAATAGGAGTAGAAGGGATTGTCACTGCCCTGCATGATGTACCGAATGGTGAAATATGGACAGTAGAAGCTATTAACGATTTGAAATCATACATCGAATCGTATGGGTTACGCTGGTCGGTAGTGGAAAGCCTTCCTGTTTGTGAAGCAATCAAATACGCAGGAGCGGAACGTGAACAGTTAATTGATAACTACAAAACAAGCCTTGCCAATTTGGGTAAATGCGGCATAAAAACAGTTTGTTACAACTTCATGCCCGTTATCGACTGGATACGTACAGACTTGCAATACCCTTGGCCGGACGGTACCAGTTCCCTGTATTATGACCGCATCCGTTTTGCTTATTTCGATATCCGAATCCTAGAACGTGAAGGAGCTGAAAAAGATTACACTGAAGAAGAACTTCAGAAAGTTGCCGAGTTAGATAAGGTTATCACAGAAGCAGAAAAAGACGCTTTGATTGATACCATTATCGTCAAGACACAAGGTTTTGTCAACGGCAATATCAAAGAAGGAGATAAAAATCCGGTTGCCATCTTCAAGCGGCTACTCGCTTTGTACAAAGATATAGACCGCGATACTTTGCGTGAAAATATGCGTTATTTCTTATCTGCAATCATGCCTGTATGCGAAGAATATGAAGTTAATATGTGCGTACATCCGGATGATCCTCCATTTCAGGTATTAGGTTTGCCACGTATCGTTACCAATGAAAGTGATATTGAATGGTTCCTGAATGCCATAAATAATCCTCATAATGGATTAACTTTCTGTGCAGGCTCTTTGAGTGCAGGCGAGCATAACGATACACGTGAGTTGGCTAAGAAATTTGCAAAAAGGACTCATTTCGTACACCTGCGCAGCACGGCTGCCATGCAAAGTGGGAACTTCATTGAAAGCTCCCATCTTACGGGAAGAGGACATCTGATTGACCTTATCCGTATCTTCGAGAAGGAAAATCCGGGATTACCGATGCGTGTAGACCACGGACGAATGATGCTGGGAGATGAAGATAAAGGCTACAATCCGGGATATTCTTTCCACGGACGTATGCTGGCTCTTGCACAAGTAGAAGGAATGATGGCTGTGGTGGATGATGAGAAAGAACGACAGATTGTATTATAATCTTGCAGTACTGATACAGTACAGAGCTTCGTCAGAGCAATAACCAAGTTATTTGTTTCAAGGCGGGAAATATTTTGTTTCACGGTGTGAAACAAAGTGTTTCGTTACTTGAAACTGATGGTTTCCTGCCTTGAAACTTTAGTTCCAAAGGCTCGAAACTCCAGTTCCAAAAGCGGAAAACTATAGTTTCTAAAGCTGGAAAATTCAGTCTCAAAGACAAGAAACGACTATTCCTCCGGACCTTTTGTTATGATCATATGTGAGGGTAAATTTTACCCTCACACTACTCTCACCTTTACCCTCACCCACGAAAGTTCGATGGATAAAGGGATTGAGAGCCGGGTGAGAGTGTGAGGGTAAAATCAACACAATCTTTTATTTGTTAGCTACTTTATCCGTATCTTCCCTACAAAATCTTTTTTATCTATATTCAGTTCTTCCAAAGAGGTGATCCGTTTGCCGTTCAACACGATGTTTTCAAACAAAATATTCTCAACCTTCCTATTCTTATCATAACCTTCCATCAAAGAAGGATTGATATATTTCCCGATACATGAAATATTACGGAACGTTATGTTTCTGACACCTCTGCCGGGCCCTGTGTTATATTTTTGGTTATACATCACCCGAAGATGAAATAACTGTCCTTCCTGAATATGCTCCACACGAATATCCTCAAAAGTAATGTTTTGTGCCAAATTGTGATCTCCTACGTTGATAGTCATGCAGCCTTGATAATCACGATCGTCCTCATCATGTTCCAAGATATCGATATTCTTGAACAATATATCTTCTAAAACTTCATCTCCTGTTTTCGTATTTCCATGTGTACCGATATTGATGGGGTGAGCAATATCCGCCCATAGTGTAGAATTAAGTACACGGATATTACGAGAATCTCCATAATAATTCCAACGATGCGTATAGATGGCTATACAGTCGTCTGAATTACGAAGAAAAACATCATCAATCACTACATCCGAGCAGGACATAAAATCCAATCCGTCACTCCAGCCCTGATAACTGAATGATTTCAGGTTTTTGATAGTGATTCCTTGCGATTGCCCACCGGAAACAGTGTAGTGACGGGAGTTGACGACTGTAATTCCATCAATCAGTACATTCTTGGAGTATGCCACCGATATTCCCTGCTGCGGTTCAAGCAACATACCGTGTCCGAGAATCTTTACATTCTCTACACTGTCGCAAGTCAGGCAACCTTTCAGCACCGCTCCACCTTCCAGATAGACAGTCGTGTTGGAAGGAATACGGAAGCATTTGCCTGCCACATCAGTGGGTTCGTGTATACCGGACTCAAAATACATCACATTCGGATCATTCTTATCAGGCACATTCTCAATGATCGGATTGGCAAACACATGCAGATTATTCAAACGGTCACCGTTGAACTCTACAGAGAGCTTTTGCGGTTTATCCAATGTGAACAGCAGAAAATTTCCGTCTATCTCCGGCTGAATGCCTTTGGATAACGGACGCACTACTGCTGAACGGAGTTCTCCGTTATTCTTTTGCACCAGCACTTCCACTTTACCGGAAAAATCAAACTGTACCATGGTTGCATCCGACTTGGTATCCATATCCACCTTTACATTATATTCATAAAGATCTACCCAATCTTTTTCACCCACTTGACGTACCTTTACTGTGTAGTCATCGTTGTGACGGGCATAGTAGATACCTTGTGGCACCGGATAGATGACAATTTCTGCCTGTATAACTCCTGAAGTCATTACAAGTAAAAATGTAAACGCTATTCGTATCAGTCTATTCATTTTAAGTTGTTCATTTATTTTGCATACATCAATGTACCAAGTCCAAGTACATCATATCCGCCGGAATTAGCATCATAATAACCGCCGCCTCCTTCTATTCCTACATATTCGGTAGCAATCTTAGTGTATTTGAGATTATCATCCGAGATGTTTTTTACCCCTTTGTAATGATAGTAAGGCAACGCCCATATCGCACGTTTGATCCATTTACCATCACCAAGTGCTGTTTGCTCTTCCGGAATCGGATATCCCCATTGACTCTGTTTTTGCCATATATAAGTAGTATATGGTACAGTCTCATTGGTATAATTACAACAAGCGGCATATTCGCAAGCCCGCATGAACAGATTGTCATCATAGGCAAAGAAATCGTCTCCCTGACTCCATGCCAACTGGCAAATAATTCCCATCAATCCGACACACATCAACGTGTGCCCTTGGTCACGTCCACTCTCCTGCCATTGAGCAAAGTTATAGTCCGGTGCATAATCGTGATAGATAGCACGACGTAAACGTCCGTTTGTATCACCAGTCTGCAAATGGTCGATACCTTCGTTATAAATATCACGACGATCGGTAACGATGCCGATAGCCATTTTAGCCGCTATATTACAAAGACACCAGTTAGCCCAATAATGTAACGCATTCGTATCGTGATGGCGTTTCAGAAAATCGTCATTGGCAGGATAGAACACTTTAAGTAACCAATTCTGGAAAGCTGCGAAGTCCGCACGGTCCCATCCTCCATAGTCCCTCAATAATTCACCGGCAATAGCAAATTCATAACCATAAAGTCCTGCGGCAAGAGATAAATTCGTATTACCCGTTACACCGACGCAAGTCTGTACCCACTTATTCAAATTCTCCACCGCTTTTGCCGCATATTCATCATCTTGTTCAATCTTCCAACGAAGCGCTTGCTGATATGCGATAGTAGCCCCTCTGGCTGCATTCATATAATTTTCATCACCGGAAATGCCACGTTTAATCCATTCCGTAGGATAAGTATCTGCCGTCTTCTGCGAAAACTGACTTTCTACTAATAATTGATAAGCACTTACCCAAGGCTCTTCTCCGGCAGCTTTTTTATCCCGGATACGCTGGAAATCTGCCTCCGTATGCAACCCTTCATGCAGCATGGGTTCTGTTGACGGTTTAAGTTCAACCTGTTCCAAATTTACGTTATTATCAGGAAGGGGAATTTTATTCAAATCAGTTTCCACATTGACATCCGGAAGGTCAATGCCGTCACCACATCCTGCCAAAAACAGGGTAGCGAATACTGCAGCTATGTAATATATCTTTTTCATCATACTTTTGGTTTAATGGTACACCGCATCTACCATTGATTACGGTGTACCCAATTATAGTTTATTGCTCTACTAACTCTAATTTGAAATTATCTATCTTAGCCCGCCCTTGTTTTACTGTAATCGTACAAACAAAACCAATGACCACATCGGTAGGCTCTTCCACAAGAATATCAACGACTACATCACCCGTACCGGAAATAGAAGCATTTGCCAGACTCTTACTTGGTATATCACTAGTATTTGCCATCTCATTGCCTTTACAAACCGCAATATAACCGGTAAAACCTCTGCCGTCATATTCATAAACGTGTGCCGTCAACTTATATTTTCCTTTTTGAAGATGAGAAGTCTGATATACCTTACCATCATTTTTAGGATTGTCAAATCCCCAATCTGTTTGTAAAGCCAAACCTGCGTCACTTCCATCACCATATTTCGTTTTAAATGCCAAATCAACAGCAGCACCTCCTTCACCGGCAGTCAAGTTAGAGTTCTGAACTATCCAATAAGCGGCTTTTGCCCACTCTCCTTTTTTATGGAATCCATTATCTCCACCTTCTTTTACATAGTCAAAAGGCTGTTTATAATTCATAAGTACATATTGAGAAATATCTCCATCCGCCGGCAGAGGTTGTAATATATCACTCTCTACGGGCTGTGTAATGCCTTCAAACACCATTGTTACTTTTCCACCATTGAAACCTTGCGGAACTGTTACTGTTATAGCAGTCGTAGTAATCTCTTTAACCGCAACAGGTACGGATATTCCCTCAAAAGTAACTGTAACAGAATTCTTATCCGTTCCAAAACCTTTTCCTGTAAATGTTATTTCCTGTCCGGCTTTTACTAATGTACCATAAGGATAAATATACGGTGTTTCAACGGAAGTGATTTCCGGAGTTTCCCAAACTTCAAATGTGCCCGATTCGCCCATCTCTATTTCCCTACCCTGAATGATCAGTTTAATCTTCACCGGAGCTTCAGATGAAACTCCTTTTGGAACATTCACTACAATATTACCTTTATCATTCAGTGTCACTTTATCACAAACTGTTTCTCCGAAAAAGACCTGAATATTTTCAGCTTTCGTACCAAAGTTCTGACCAATGATCGTTACTTCCGCATTAATATATCCGGCTTTCGTTGAAATGCCTGTTACTGTCGGCATCGGTAATACCGTATATTTCAACTGTGTCCCAATAGTTTCAAACGGAGTGATGACAGTAATTGTATAATCTCCGGCTTCCAATGAAACAGGTACAGTGAGTGGAATACTCTTATCTGTCAAATTATCAGTATCTATTGCAGCTTCTACAGGTTCTCCGCCAGCTTTAGAGAAAGTGACTTTCAAAGGCTCCAACCCCTCAACAGACCTATCCAGCAATTCTTGCACAAGATTGGTTCCTGTTATTGCAAATTTACTGCCTGCAAAACCAGATGGAACCGGTTCGCCTTCCTTAGGAATATCAAGCGTTGCATGCTTCAACACTGTGAAAGGATAAGATGCTAAATCAATCGTTTGTTCTGCCATAACAAGTGTCATGACTCCACTGCCAGCTGTCTCGGGAACTTTGGCTGTAAATTCGGTATCAGTAGGCGTACCCACAATCTCCGCCTTTTCTGTGGAAGTTCCAAAAGTCAAAGTGTATAATGCTTTAGAAGAAACAAATTCTTGTCCTTCGAAAACAATACTGGCACCCGGAAAACCATAGGAAGGTTTCACTACACTAACACCCGGCTTACCAAGTACACGATAAACAAGATCAGTCTCTACACGTTGTCCGAAGACTTCAACGGTTATCTTTCCGTTTGTTGCAGATTCCGGCACTTTCGCAAGAATTGCATCGTCGACACAGGAGACTACTGCTGCCTCCTGGGAACCGATAAAAACTTTCACATCTTCTGTTCTGATACCAAAATCACTGCCACTAACGGTAAACTCATTCCCAACATATCCTTCTACAGGATCTATCTTTGTTACAGTTGCCACAGGATCAGTGTAACTCATTGGAACAATTTCTTCGTTATCCTCGTCACAAGCAGCCAATGCGAAAAGCGAGAGGAAAACGGGAAACAGATAGTTATATATTTTCTTCATAATCTTAATTATATTATCACGATGAATTACTCTTTTTTCTTTTTCCACATCATTCAAGAATCAATTTCAATTCTGTTACCTTAAAGTATGAATTGCCTTTGGCCAGAGAAGTAAGGAATCCAATGACAACATCCGTTGTCTCCGCCACTTCAAACGAAGGTGTCACCAACGTACCCGAATCATCATTTGTACCAGCTTTATCATAGACCACACAAACTCCATCTAATTGCTCAATATCAGCCACATCCGGTATATCACTCTCACTATTTCCTTTAGCTATTAATGCAGAAATAAAATTCCCCGCATCATTTACTACCAACGAATAGGCATAAGTAACTTCCAATCTATACTTACCAGGACGGAGCGTAGCAACTTGCCACATTTTCCCATTCGCATAAGCTTCCTTGTCCCATCCATTCTGGAACGCTAATGTGAAGCCCTCTGCTGCTTTATACTGCATTCCGGTAACAGTAGTATTGTTTTTTGCATTGAAAGATGCCTTATTCTGATTCCATACTGCCGGAGTCCACCATTCACCGTTCTTCCAATTTTCGTCATTTGCCTTGGCAAACGGCTGCTTGTAGTTTTGGAGGTAAAGCACTGTCACATCACCCTTTGAGTTAGGATTAAACATTGCACTACCTGTCATTGTATATCCATGAATAGTTACAGTCACATTACCTGTCTTATAATCTGCAGGAGTTGTCGCAACAATAGTAGATTCATCCACCAGTTCAAATTCAGCCGGCGTTCCGTTGAAGCTGACAGAAATATCAGATGGATCCGCACCAAAGTTCTCACCTGTTATAGTAACCCTGTCTCCCGTATCAGCTACCCCCTCACCGTCTTCACTATCAGAGGTCACTGTAATGACACGTGGTGTCGGCAATACTGTATAATAACCGATATTCTCCACCTTTTTATTATAAATCTGTAAAGACAGATTGCCTGTTACTGCTGTTTCCGGCACTTCCACTACCAAACGGTTATTTTTGCAATCGAGCACTTTATTTGATTGAGCTTCACCGAAGAAGACCTTCACAGCTTCTGCACGGTCACCAAAATTGGTTCCCGTAATAACTACCTGTGTAGTGACATATCCGTCCGTTGGATAAATGCTCTCCACTACCGGCACAGGATAATCATAAACTCTATACTTGGGATCTTGCTCACAACCGGAGAAAAGTGCGGAAACACAAGCAAGTATTGCCAAGTGAAATGTATATTTGAATAAAAACTTCATATAATCTATGGTATTATACGTTAAACGTTTGAATGATTAATATCCCGGATTTTGTACCAGATTTGAATTCAGGTTGATTTGATTTCTTGGAATCGCCCACAAATAATCTCCCTTAGTAAATGCGCAGTCGGATGATTTGAGAAGCACTACACAAGGTAGTTTACCTTTACCTGTCTCTACTTCTTCCGTCCCTTTCGTAAAAATAGCCGGATTGAAAGCACTGGTAGCATTCCCGTTTTCGTCTATAAATGCCGTCGGATAGCTGGCATTACCTACTACCGCACCGCAACGAGACTCATTCAGATTCTCTTCCGCAATACCCCAACGTTTCAGGTCGTCGCAACGGAAACCTTCCATATAGAGTTCCAAAGCACGTTCACGACGGATCTCATCCAGCATTACCTGATTAACTGTCTTACTCGCATTTGCCGGTACTCCTTCCTGAATTCGCTTTGCCAATGCATTTGTCAGGTTGGCAATTCCTGCACGGGCACGGACTTTATTTATTGATTTATTCAACTGGTCATCTGATATTTCACCATAACGTTCCATTACAGCCTCGGCATAGTTCAAGTATACTTCTGCCAACCGAAGTACCGGATAATTGGCCGATTCATCTTTACTTTGGCGTTGAATATCAGTAATAGCGAATTTGGAAACACCATACCCACAGTTCTCAACTGTCAGGCTCGTAGCATATGAACCCACATAAGAAGTCAAACGGAAATCCCGATTCTGAAATTCGTCCCCCGGATTCTTATATCCCTGAAACTTATCAGACATACTGACCGGAAGCCCGTCAGTGCATAAAAACATATCAATTAATTTCCGACTGGGACGCATATCCGTATAAATCACCTGATTCAAAGCAACCTGTCCTTTACGCGTTTCCTGACTATATACAGAAGCAATGATAAATTCCTTGTTCGTCGCTCTTCCTGCACCGGCAGGATTGCTAGCTTCTTCTTCAATATTAAACAGGTAACGGCTACTCATATTTCTCATCGCTGCTACATTATTATAATTCCAAAGAGAATAAACAGCATCCCCCATCACAGTTTCGGATAGTTGAAGAGATTCTTCCAGGAAAGCATTTACTTGATCGGAAGCCGGACCGGCAGAACCTTCAAAATCGGTAGAAGTGCCATTGTATTTACGCCAAGTAGCTTCATAAAGCAACACGCGAGCTTTAAATGCCTGTGCAGCCTGTCTACTGATTTTACCTTTGTCGGCAGAGGTTATATTCTGTTCCAACGGCAGCCCTGCGATAGCCTCATCCAAATCAGAGAGAATCAAATTGACAACTTCATAACGGCTATTACGTTTTCCATACAACTCCGGTGAAGTCACGTCGAGAACTTTCGTAACGACAGGCACTCCGCCAAAAAACTTTAATAAGTAAAAATAGTTATAGGCACGAAAGAAATGACCTTCGGCTAATTCTTTTTTAATATCCGCCAAATTACCTGTATAGGAAGAAACTGCCCTCTCAAACATGTGATTAGTGGCACGAATATTACCATAGCAGTTCTCCCAACGACTATCGTCATTAGGAACTCCCATCACACCGGTTCCTACACCATACGAATATCTGAAACAAGTGGAGAGATCGGATGCTGCATCCATGTGATCGAATATACTTCCATAAGAAGATTGCCATCCTAATAATTGCCCGTAAAGCCCGTTAGCATATTCACGAAAATGCTCCGGAGTTTTGAAATAAATCACATCTGTCTTGGCATCCAGTGGTTCCAAGTCAAGGAACGTATTCACGCATGAAGAAAATCCCAGTGCGCAGGTGCAAATTAATATATAGTTCGTTATCTTTTTCATATCTTCTATTCTGTATTTAATTTTCCATAGCTACTATAAAGTGACGTTCAGACCGAACGACCAAGTACGTGCAAACGGGTATCCACTGTTGTTGGAGGCTGCTCCCATTTCCGGGTCGAAACCGTCTCGAATACTGGTAGCTTCCCATAAATCATTGCCAGAGAAGTAAACACGTACTTTTTCCAGTTTCACCTTGCGCGTCCATATCTGCGGCAATGTGTAGCCGACTATTAATGTCTTCAAACGGATATAGCGGTTATTCTGCATCATAAAGTCGTTATTCTGATAATTCCAGCGTGCAAGATTCGCATTAGTAGTCAAACGAGGGAATTCTGCATTCGGATTGCTCTCTGTCCATGTTTTTCCCAAATATGTCGGGTTCTGATTGGCGGTACGTGTTTGAAAAGGATAAGCCATCCAGTCATTACGGATAACATACTGCTTGCCGACACCTTGGAACATCGCGTTCACATCAAAACCTTTCCATGATCCTCCCAATGTGAAACCGAAAACAAAATGTGGATTGGAGTCACCGAGGTATTGCAAATCGCTATTCTCATTCCCTGCACCGGAAATCTTATAATCACCATTCAAATCCAAACGTTTGGTATCACCCGGACGCAACCGGCTTGCACTTCCTGCTCCTACACCAGTCAAATCTTCTTTACCCTCTCCATAAAGTGCATAATAGCGATCTACTTCCGCCTGATCTTTAAAGTAACCATCTGTGCGATAAAGGAAGTACGAATTCAATGGATATCCATTCACGGCCGCATTCCAACCGGCCCCATAAGAATCTGCTCCTTCCATCTCTTTCAACAGACTCTTTGTATCACCAATATTAAAGTTGGCATAGTAAGAAAAGTCTTTAATCTGGTCGCGCCATCCGATAGTAAACTCCCAACCTTTTACATTCAAATGACCACTATTCGTTTTAGGAGATTTACCTCCTAATACGCCCGGATAGGTGACATTTACCAACATACCGGCATTATCTTTTATAAAATAATCGAATGTAGCTTTCAAGCGATTATCGAAGAAGTTAAGATCAATACCGAAGTTTTTTTGTGAAACTTTCTCCCAAGTACGGTCATAAGAAATTAAACCACCGAAACCTGAAGATACCTGGTTGGCAGGTATAGTTCCAAAACCGGCCGTCCCAAGAGAGACAGTAGATACATAATCGTAATCGCCCAGCCCAACATCATTACCTGAACTACCATAGCTTAAACGCAGCTTACCAAAAGAAAGAACAGGCTTTAGAAACTCTACAAATTGTTCTTCCGAGAACGCCCATCCCAAAGAAACGGAACCGAAGCTTTTGAAACGGTAACCGGGAGCAAACTTGGAGTTTCCGTCACGGCGCCCCATCAATTCAACCATATATTTTTCCGCATAGTTGTAATTCAAACGGGCAATATATGAATAGGTACCATTATGAGTCTTTCCTCCCCCGTTCCCCTGTGTACCTGTAGCCAGATTCAGATCGTAAATTCCGACATCCTCAAACTTCTCACGAGCGGTAACCACTTTTTTAGTCACCCATTTCTCGGCACTGATACCGAACATGGCATCTATGTTATGTACTTCGGCAAATGTACGCTTATATTTCAATAGCCCTGAATAGTATTGATACCGGGAATTGTTTGCCTGTACCAGATATCCCGGCTGATGGGAATCTTTAAAATTCATCACATCTTGCGGAGTACTAAGGGTTTGTGTTGTTTCATACACCAACTTCGCCGTCTGCTCGCCGAACCAATTGTAGCACTGTACCGGAAGCGAATAACGTTCCCTGCGATATTCCTCATTTTGAAAGGAAGCAGTACCCTCGAAAGTAATTCCTTTCCAAATATCCACCAATGCTTTAAAATCAACACGAGTGGTCAGATTCTCTCTCTCGTCACGTCCGCCATCTGTTGTAGCTGCTGCCGCATTGCGGTCACCTACATTACCGAAGTTAGCATACCATTGTCCATAAGGATTCTTAGCCGGAAAGAATGGAGCATCATTCCCGTAGAGTGTACGATCGATACCATGTGTGGGCGTTTCGGTATTTGTTTTAATCATACTGGCTGAAGTCTCCAGTTTGAACCAATCGGTCAATTTGATTCCGTAGTTCAAGCGCAAGTTCAACTGTTTCTGTCCATCATAAGCAGTGGCCAGATTGGCTTGGTTATCAGCATAAGCTAAAGAAATACGGTAATCGGATTTATCCGTAGAACCTGCTACACTCAAGTTATGCTGGTAGGAATAACGACGGGCAAACAATTCATCCAGGCGATTGGCATTACCTACGAACATCGTACCCCAATCGGCCACAGTCGACTCATAAATACCTTCAATGCCTTGAGCCATCTTTTTCAGATTTTCTTCTCCCCAGCCCCACCAGTCATGCTCCGGCATTTCCTTATTGGCTTCCAGCCACATGGTGGCATATTCCTGCATACTGGGAGAGAAAGCCATAATGCCATTAGTGGTAAAACGCATATTGAAGCCATAATCTACGGTGGTCTTGCCCTTACCTTTTTTGGTAGTTACCAAAATAACACCATTGGCTGCTTTCGCACCATAAATGGAAGCTGAACCGTCTTTCAGAACACTAATATTTTCAATATCATCCGAATTTAGATTTTGGAATGACTCTGCATTCAATACAGGTACTCCATCTACAATAATCAACGGACTACCTCCATTGACAGATGTCAGACCACGAATCTGGAAATTCAAACCTTCATTACCCGGACGTGAGGAAGAACGAGTGACTACCAAACCCGGAGTAGCTCCTTGCAAAGCAGCACCAACATTGGTAATGGCACGGCTTTCCAATACCTGGCTACCTATTTGTTCTACCGCCCCTGTCAATGTCGCTTTTTTCTGTGTACCATACCCCACTACAACAACCTCATCCAATGCATTATTATCTTCCTTTAATACTACCTTAAAATCAGAGCGGTCGTGAAGGTTAATGATCTGATCTACATATCCGATATAGCTAATTTTAATTTGTTTGGCATCAGCAGGAATATTCAGTGTAAACCGACCGTCAATATCGGTAATCACTCCTGCATTGCTTCCTACGACCACTACATTACAACCAATCAATGGTTCACCATTCGCATCTGTCACAAGACCTTTGATGATACGGCCTGTCTGGGCTACCATCAAACTCTCTTCTACAGAATCATTTGCATAGAGCAATACACCGGGCGAACCACCCAGCAGCATGGCAAAAGCCAATGCGACTCCTTTTGAACACAAGAATTTGGATTTAATTTCCATAATACTATTAAATTGTTAAAGTTAATATGTGTTTTTCCGAATCTGGTATTTAACCGACTTTGGAGAATTCATTTTTCAAACAAGTACGAACAGTTTTGCGAGCCAGCAATAATTGACATTCTACTGTACGGGGAGATAAGGACAGCTTTCCTGCAATGGCAGGACAAGACAGTTCATGATTGAAACTAAGTTCATAGATCTGGCGGCGTTTGACAGGAAGAGCTTCCATAACTTTGTCGTGTATCTTTTTTAGTTCACGATAATGAACGGCATCTTCTGTGGTATTCCGACCGATGTCTTCCATCCTATTATATATATAGGCGACGAAATCTTCCTGTTTATAATAACGACGGATTTTATCAGTTACGATATTGCGGGCGATAGTAAAGAGCAAAGACCAGACTGTATCTTTGTTCACGAATGCCCTGTGTTCCCATAAGCGGACAAAGACATCCTGCGCCAAATCTTCCGCTTCGTGCGGATGGCAAATGCGGATAGCGATGTAGTTCTTGATATACTCCTTATATTTAAGGTAGCATTCAGAGAAAAAGTCGTCAAATGTAGCTTGCTGTTTATTCATGGCATTAAATTTATCCGTTTAACGATGATACAAAAGTAGGAACAAGTTTCGAACTAAAATATCACAAAAGTAACAGATAACAAAACTATCGTAACAAGCGTGTATTTTTGCAAAAACGTCCCATTTCATCGGGATAAATCTAACGGTCACTCCAATAAAAAAGGGGATGCCGTTACATTAGACGACTCCCCTGTTCTTAAATTTGCATGGATGAAAGCTTTCATCCGGAAGGATTCATTATTTATTTTCCTGCGATGTCTGGAAATCCGGTATACGTTTTACGTTCGCACCTTTCATCACACCTCTTTTGATCGCTTCATTCGTATCGGTGATTTCTTTCTTCACACGTTTATAGTATTCTTTTGTCAGTCCTTTCTCTACCGCTTCCGATTCTGTTACTGCCCAAAGATACTGATAATCCATTAACATCAAATCCGGTGCCACTACTTTAAAGAAAATGCTGTCATCCGCAAACTTTTCACGCAAATCGCCCAAATAGATTGTATCTGCCGGATTTACTTCTTTACCATTCGCATTATTTTTTGAACTGCTACCTCCGCAAGAAGATAACATCAAACCTCCTACCAACGAAATTAAAACTAATACTTTCATATCAATATATATTATAAAATAAAACTTCTTCTGCCCCAATGTGAACAAGATCTTACAATTATCTCACTTATTCAGCGCAAATGTAATAATTAAACTACAAATACAAGCACAATGTCATTCTTTTCTTCCCGATTCCTCGGCATATTGCTTGGGTAGCACCCCAAACATTTCTCTAAAACACTTCGAGAAATAGCTGGGTGAACTGAATCCTACCCGGTTCGCAATTTCAACAATCGGCAACTGGCTTCCTTGTAATAACTGTGCCGCCCGTTTCAAACGGATGCTGCGGATAAAGTCCGTCGGTGTGTGTCCGGTGATGGATTGTAGCTTACGGTAAAGGCTCATACGCACCATACCCAAATCCCCACTCAACTCTTCTACACCATATTCCGGATTGTCCATGTTCTTTTCTATATATTCCAGACACTTCTGTATGAGTTGTTCGTCTACTGAAGTAATAGTGATAGCACTCGGATTTACTTCTATGTTTTTACGGAATTCCTGCTTTCTCTTTTCCTGTTGCTCTATCAGTTTTTCAATGCGCACCATGAGCATATCAAAGTTGAAGGGTTTCGACATATAAGAGTCTGCTCCTACTTCATAGCTATTGATCTTGATATCATCGGCAGTGCGGGCCGTCAACAATATCACAGGTATATGGGAAGCCTGCACATTCGTCTTGATCCGACGGCAAAGTTCGATACCGTCTACTTTCGGCATCATAATGTCGCTGATAATCAGGTTCGGATTCTCCTCTATCGCTTTTCGCTCTCCTTCCTCGCCGTCTGCTGCTTCAACGATCTGATAGAAATCTTCCAACTGTTCTTTCAGGAAAGTACGGAATTCCTGATTGTCCTCCACTAACAACAGTTTCTTCAGGTTATCGTCAACTATGGATGTAGTGGTTTCTTTCTCTTTAACGTCCGTTGTTTCCGTTCCGATAATTTCTTCCGGCAGTTCATCCGGTTCCGGTTTCAGATCCATCGGCAGCCAAACGGTAAATACTGATCCGCGATCTATCTGACTGTCCACTTTAATGCGGCCACCATGTATATTTACATATTCCCTTACCAAATGAAGTCCGATGCCACTGCCTATTTTTTCGTCCCCTTCATTTCCTACCTGATAGAAACGGTCAAAGATATAGGGAAGATCTGATTCGGATATTCCGATTCCGGTGTCGGATACGGATATTCTCACGTAGTTTCTTCCTTCTATTTCTTCTGTTGCAAGCAGTAAGTCTACCGTCCCGCCTTCCGGCGTATATTTAAAGGCGTTGGACAAGAGATTATTTACAATCTTATGTACCTTGTCCCGGTCGAAGAACATATAAAGCGCTCTATGTTCCGATTGGTTCACGAAGTTAAGATGCTTCTCTACTGCCATTGGCATGAAGTTGTTATAGGCCGAAACAATAAATTCCTCCATATCGCCGTTCATCAGATGCAACCTCTCTCCTTTCATTTCCAGTTTGCGGAAATCGAGTAGCTGATTCACCAATGACAATAGGTTTTGAGCATTCTTATAGATGGTATTCAGTTGTTTTTTCATCGCATCGTCTGTCAATCGACGTATCATCATATCCAATGGCGTGATAATCAACGTCAACGGAGTGCGGAGTTCATGGCTTATATTTGTGAAGAAGCGGAATTTCATCTGATCCAGTTCTTCTTTCTGCTTCAACGCTTCTTCCTCCTGCATACGAATCATCTTTTGCCGGTTGCGGCGGTTTATTACATAGATCAGCCCGAAGATTAAGAGAATACCTAAAATTGCATAGAAAACACGAGCGGCCAGTGTATCCCAAAACGGGGGATGAATTACAATTTTGAATGCAGACTCCGGTCCCCATATCCGGTCGTTTCCGGCAGCGGACACACGGAAGATGTATTCGCCCGAAGGGAGATTATTATAGACAACACGTCCTTGTCCATTCTCAAAAAGGGTTTCTGTCCATTCCTTGTCAAATCCTTCCAGCTGGTAACGGAAAAAGGTTTGGGAAGGATTGGGGAAGTTCAGGCCGGAGAATTCAAGTGTAATGTAATTCTCATCATATTTCAACTGTACTTCGTCCGAATAACTCAATGCTTTGTCAAATAAGACACGCCCGTTATATGTTTCACCCGAAACAACCGGAACATTAAACAAGCGGAATGAGGTAAACAGAGGACGATTGAGGCACTGATTATCTATCATGTTTTCCGGTGAGAAAGCGATAAAGCCGTTCATCAACCCCAGGAAAAGCTGATTGTCTCTGGTCATTAACGAAGGGAAACTATATAAATCATCCTGACGGATTTCATCTTCCGACAGACAGCTGATTACATGAAAGCCGTATTTATCAGCTCTTCTGTCTACTTTTATCTTATAAATAGAAGTGACTGTCGAAATCCAGAGATCATGGTTCTTATCTTCTACTACGTTCAGGATGGCTTTGGAAAGACCTTCTTCTCTCCCTAATGTGTAGCTTTGCCCATTGTGAGTCAAGACGCTCAAGCCATATTGAGTGGCAAACCATAAAGTTCCCTCATGGTCTTTGAGTATTTGGTTGTACTTGATACTTCCCTGATTGAAGATTGAATTAGCCTGGCCGTCTTGCTCCGGTATCCATATTTTATTCGTTGCAGGATCGTAAATGTAAAGTCCGTTATCACTGCCTACGACCAACCGGGATTGGTTATCTATGGCCAATGCATTGGCTACTTTGTATTTTTTGAGTTCGGGGAACTGTTCGGACAATAAGTTTATTTGCCCGTTTTCCGGATTGAATAATCCTACACCACCATATATACTTACCCACAACCGACCGGAAGGGTCTTCGACCATGACACGGATATTACTGAAATCCAGTTCATTCTGATAATCCGTATCGGGATAATCGTAAGACCGTACCTTTCCATGATCTATACAGTAGAGTCCATCGTGGTATGTTCCGACCCAAACACGCTTCTTACTGTCTTCATAGAGTACACGGCAATTCTTCTGGCTGAATTCATGATAGAATCTGTCCATTCTCTTAGTCTCCGGTTCATAACGATAGACACCTTGTGTAGTACCCATCAGAATTTCTCCTTTAGACGTTTCGAGCATACAGCGTATTTCCTCTCCTTTCCAGTCGCCATTTATCATCTTTTTGTTGTACAGCACTATTTTATTCATGCTGGGATGGTAATAGCACATTCCCTGATTATAGAGTCCTATCCAAACAGAATTGTTTTCCTTGTCGCAATAGATACTCTGAATGCCATTACGTACTGTATTACCTGATAATAAAGGAATGTCCTGTGTCCGGGTTACAGAAAAATTATGCATATCAATGACATAGAATCCATCGATAACGGTTCCTACCCATGCATTTCCACCTTTATCAATGTCCATAGAAGTGAACCATGAATAGTGTCCGAGTCGGATACCTGAAATTTGATTCCATTTTTTATTATAGACATCATAATAGCCTACTCCACGATCCCACATCAGCCAAAAGTCACCATTATCGAGTATCTTCAGAACTACACGGTCATCCGGTTTCAGTTGGTCTTTCAGGAAATCAAGTTGCTGTACAAAACGTTTCTTTTCCAAATCGTAGCAACGGATAGCTCCTTTCTGATGAACCATCCAACTGTATTTTCCATGACTTTCCACCCCGAGCAATCCACCATAGTATTCCATAAACTCATCGTTCCTGCAAACCTGCTCGATTGATTTTGTCTCTGCATCGTACATATAGACAGAGGAACCCGGTGTCAGAAACCAACAGTGTTTTTCAGAATCAATGATGATATCCGCCACTTTATCCTTTAAGCCGAACTGTTGGAATAAAGAATCTACGTTATATATATACTGTTCGGTAGTCAAATCGAAAACACGCAGGCTCTTACGTTCTTTCATCCACAAACGTTTATCAGCATCAATATACTGTTCAGGAATGATATGGTTATATGCTATCGAATATTCGCCATGAATATTGAAAGGGAAATTTGAATAGTTCGCACCGTCATACAGGCTTAACAGCACAGTGCTTCGCACACCGATACGTCCGTCCGGGATGGGGAAAACGCTTTTTACATAGTTATCCGGTAATCCTTCGACAACTCCAATCTGGCGGAATACATAAGGGGACTCTTGCGAGCTAATATAACCCGGATACAATAATCCCATCAGTATAATTAACAAACATACTCGAATTTTCATGGCCATCTTTTTTTGTAGTACTATTATTAAGTACGAACGAGAAATCAAATCCCCTTATCCTGCTTTACTATTATTTTCTGGATTTCGAGTTTATCTCCGGCTTGCTCTATCTGTAAGCGAAGTACGCAAGCTCCTGCGGAAAGAGTGAGTTTTCCTATTTCTCTTTCCGTCCATTGTGCGGAGCAGGGTAATTGCACTGGTTCCGTCTTTACTTCCGAATCAGAAGCTACGGACAATAAAGAATTTCCTTTTGATTGATAAACTAGACAATAGGTGATTCCGGGATGAATGAAGTTACGTCGTTGCGCTTGTACTCCATTTTGAATGTTCCCTATCCATACAATCCCAATAATCCATATAATTCTGTTAATCATAGTGCGATTCGATTTCTTTTCTACCAAATGACAAGCAAAGATAGCATTTCGTAGTAAAAAGAAGCTCAAATAGATAAGTTATTATCTCTCTATTGCAAAGTTCTTTCCTTCTAATACTAAAGTTGCTCTTAACTAATAGAAATCTATAATTGCAAGCTTTGATTATAAAAACGAAAGTTTCATTTATACAATTGCAAGTTCTGATTATATAAATAAAACTTGCATTTATAGTTTATGTTTAACCTAAAGAAAGTTTGGTATTAGAAGAAAATAAGTTTGCACCTAATGCAAAGAAATTTATCTATTCATACTTCATGTTCCAGATTATGCTATTTGACGGTGATCTTCTTTATATATTCATTCGTGATAAAATCATCTGTGTTTTTCATCTTCACACCATTGATCATCACATTATCAAAGATGATATTCTTGACGGAGCGTTCTTTATCAAACCCTTTCAATAGAGACGGATTCTCACCCACTCCATTATAAGTGATATTGCGGAAAGTAATATCTTCAATTCCCCGTCCGGGCTGTTTATCATACTTTGAATTGAAACGGACATTAATATGAAACAATCTTCCCTCCTGAATACTTTCTACACGGATATCTTCAAATAATATCTTACGTACCAGATTTTTATCACCGCAATCCACCGCCATACAGCCCTGATAAAGAAGATCATCTTCGTCATGTTCCAGAATATCGACATTCCGGACGGTTATATCCTCAACCACTTCTCCCACTGCGTCGTCCGGGTTACCGTGTCCTCCAATGTTGATCGGGTGAGCAATATCCGCCCAAAGGATTGAATTCTGTAAAGTCACGTTACGACTTCCTCCGTAATAGTTCCAGCGATGGGCATAGATGGCAATACAGTCATCACTGTTCCGCATAAAAACATTGTCTATTAATACGTCACTGCAACACATCAGGTCTATGCCATCACTCCATCCTTTACAACTGAAAGACTTTAAATTCTTGATGGTCATGCCAGTAGATTCACCACCAAATACTGTATAGTGATCAGGATTTATGACTGTAATACCGTCAATCCATACATTTTTAGAATGAGTAACTTCTATTCCACGGATCGAATGGTCGAGAATACCACGCCCGACAATGCGTACATTTTCAGCTTTATCAATCAGTAATTTAGCTTTTACAACAGCTCCGGGAGCTAAATAAACAGTAGTATTGGAAGGAATCTGTATCTGTGTATTCGGCAAATCTTTCGGACGATGGACACCCGGCCCGAAATACATCACTTTGTCACTGCTTTCAGTATAAGTTTCTGTTTCCAAAGGATTAGCAAACAAATGAAGATTATGCAAACGATCACCATTAAACTCAATCGACAGGTATTGAGGTCTAATTAATGTAAAAAAGATTGCATTGTGATTTACCGTATGTTGTATACCTATTGCCAACGGACGGATTTTCACATCCTGAATTGAACCATTGTTCTTTTTCACCATCACTTCTACGGGACTGCCCATATCAAACTGTACCATTGAAGCAGATTGTACCCGATCCATATCTACCTGAACTTCATATTCGAATACATCTTTCCATTCACCACCTGCTTCACGTACTTTGACTGTATAATCATCATTATGTGGCATACCTGTGTTCAGTCCTTCCGGATAGGTTACTAATTGAGCGTTCCCGAATGTTGAAAACACAATAGCTATCGCTAATAAACATTTTCTTTTGCCAAATAAAACTTCTACCATATTCATATCACCAAACTATGTTATACTTTAATTATTCTATTTATTGAAGTTCTTTGCAAAGCTACACTTTCTATTCCGGTCAGGTTGGCAACCTGGTAACAGAAACTGCCAAACAAGGAACCAATACAAAAAATCTCCTTTATTGTCTATTACGAACAATAAAGGAGATTTACCTAGAGTATTTCTGTTTTTTCAGTTTTCTTATTTCCCGCCTTTTATACTTGCCTCTGCAAAAACACTTCTCTCATAATTATCAGGCAAACCATCAGCTAGCCCGATACGGCGAAATATATATAGAAGGGCGCATTCAGTTTCCCTGTGTGTTTTCATACAATAAATAGTCGGATAATAAAGTGCCTATTTCTTTTCTTACTGGAAAGTAGGCATCTTGAATCTGTATAATAATCCACCTACCATGGAAGCTACGCGGTCAGGTCTTCCCTGTTCGGAGCCATCGTATGTATCGGTACGGATACCCACTTTAGGTTCGGCATACAGATACAAAGAAGAAGCCACTTTCAGCTTAACCTGCACACCGGCATCCAGTCCCGGCACTGCCTGAAACTTACCGTAACGGCGTACCAGTCCGGCAGTAACTCCCACAAAAGGAACAACGTCTATCACATGATCGGGGCTATATCCTTTTGCCAATGTGGCCAGACTCATCATATAATCCATACCCAAACCGGCATAATGGAGATTCATCTTCGACGACGTTTTGGCCTTGTACATAATTGTTCCGTTTACCCGCCATGCAGATAATGGAGTGTACCATTTGCCAATGCTTCCTTTTGCTTCTACACCTGCATTCTTCACCAAATCCTTGTTGGCTACGAGCAAGCTACCCAATCCAAGTGCACCGGAGATGAAGTAACGCTTGTCATCCTGACCAAACACGCTACGATTGGCTGCTTTTGAATAAGGAACAAAGCGATAGTGGAAACCTGCATTGACTCCTACCATCACGTCTTTCTGCATAAAGCCCAGATTGCCTTCGATGAATTTATCTCCATACAAGCGAATCTGTGGTTCAATATACAAACCGAGAAAATCATTCACATGCCATAATCCCTGTATGCCCGCATTAACACCCGGTTGGATTTTATGGTCTGATTGGGAAGTATAAGCAAGGTTGACACCTACCGAACCTATTAAATCAAAGATACGATCGGGATTATATCCGCTCATGGTAGACGTTATGTTCCACAAGTAATCAAGGCCGCCACTAACACTGGCATGTCTAAGTTTGCCCGCTTTAACACTTCCCGGAACTACATAGTTCGTAAAGAGTCCACCCATACCCACCAGGCGCAAACCGGAGTAAGGACTCAACCACTTACCGATAGAGACAGAGGCCTGCGGACCTAAAGAACCAAGGTTTTCAAGATTCGTCTTATTCAGGAACATTTGCACACCGATTCCCGAAGTCATAAACAGATTGTCTGCAATGTGATTGCTTGAGAATCCGTTCTTCGGACGTGCCGCACGGTCAATCGTATGATAAGTCAAACCAAAATTCAACTCTCCGAGTTGGTCTGTATTGCTACCTACTCCGCGACCTCCTGCATATCTCTTAGTATACACATTAAGGCGAGGTTCTATAAATAAATCCACAGAACGGTTGATACGGAAACTTCCTTGCACACCAACTCCTATTCCCGGAGCATACTTGGCGGTTTTATCCACTCCTTTCGTACCTGCCAGGTTAACTCCGGCAATACCGATCAGACTAAATATTCTGTCTTCATCATATCCCCAAAGAACATTATTGATATTCAACAGATAGTCCGCATGCAGATCGACATGCTTAAAGTAGCCGCTTGCACTGCCCGAAGGGGTGTCTGAAAGTCCAACTGTCCCGGACAAACGCAGACCGGAAGAAGGACTGAACCATTTACCGATTCCGGCAGAGAACTGCGGTCCTGCTCCTTTAATCGTATTCTTGATTCCCGGAACTTTCAGCGTACTGATACCACCGGATAAAGAGATAAACATATGATTCAGGAAAGAGCTATTATCAAAATCATCGAAATGGATCTTAGTTCCCATCGGAGCAGCAGGCATATAGTTCAGACCTACCAGAACCGAACCTGCCATTTTATAATTTCTCCAACTTTCCGTATGGGCCAAACCGTCATTATACCATCCGATCCGTGGCTCTACAAACAAATCCAATGTAGGAGAAAGACGTACATTTCCCTGTAAACCGAGATGAGCGCCGTAATAAAGCTGACCGCCACCTTTCAAATCCGGATACTTTTCGGAACGCCCGCTATTATCGCCCACCTTAGAATAACCGGCTTCTATACCTGCAATCCCCAATAATTCAAAACAACGGTTCGCATTGTATCCGTATGCCAGAGAGGACATATTCAACAGATAGTCCAGGCTACCGCCCCCCATTTTTATTTTAGAATCGTAGATACTCGACGGCAGATAACCCAAATTCACCCCTATCCGAAGTCCGTGAACCGGAGTAATCCACTTTCCCATAAAGAGATGAGCGGTCATTCCCATCCCATCCTGACTATCTCCACTTGTAAACAAGCTGTATGGCCCGATTCCGGCGGAGAAAAAGAGATGTTCATTGAATTTATTGCTCTCGAACTTTTCATTCGCAGGCCGTTTCTGTAACATATATTGCAATGCACCATAATCCTGTGCCTGTAAGGTAACAGCAAGCATCAGGAAGATTGCCGCTGCCACATATTTATTGTTGATTCTGAAGATATTCATCGTTTACTCTTGTTGTATATATCATTATTTAATTTTCTGCTCTTCCGGCAGCAAGTCAATAATATCCCCGTCCACCTTCGCTACTTCCAATAAGGAAGGATCAAGTTCAAGGGCCTTCTCAATGCTCATAATCGCATCACCTATTTTCTCCAGACGGTTGGCGGCAATCGCTTTTATATAATATTCGCGGGCTGTCTCTACATCCATGGCAGAAATCTTATCCCATGCTTCCTGATTTTTCTTCATTGCCAGTAGCATCACCACCTCATTGAAAGGACTGGTAGCCGCCACCTTTTCGAAAGCATCATTATAATAACCGGCCAATGCCTGAACGATGGCCTGCAAATCTTCAGAAACCGCTTCTTCGGGAACCAACGTCAGTACAGAATCCGCTTTTGTATATTTCCCTTCATGTAATAAGGCAATAGCCTGATTGGACAATAACTCTGCCGGTGCCGATTTACTGACAAACGGTTCGAGAATACGTGAATCCGGAGTATCTTTCTGTATTTTTGCCACTGCCAGTTCATTGGCTGCATACGTAAAATTATCATAAAGTTCAAGAGCTTCCCTGCAATACTTTTCTCTTTCGTCGGGAGTTTTTGCCGTCGTAATCATACGGTAATATTCGAAACGGGTCAGTTCCTTCGGATTCTTTCTGTAAAGTTCTCTAATCTCGTCGTCCGTCAAAGAACGGAAGATTGAATAACCATACGTATATTGCACCTTTCTCAATTTAGGCAGATAAGTAGCCGCAAGTTCCTTGTAGAAAGGTTTCGATTTCAAGACCCCATTCAACCGGTAAGGAGTAGCTGCATATTGTTTGATTAAGTCCTCTACTTCTTTCGCCAATTCCGGTTTGGAATCCTTCTTCAGCAATTCAGCCACTTCCTTCCATGAAGCTACCGACGCATCCGATTTTACTTCCAGCAGCTTGCGTGTTTCCAGATCCAGTTGGGCCAAAATACGTTCCAGTGCTTTATCCGTACGTAACTTTGCCAGACGGAGATTCGTCTCGTAGGAACCGTCCGGTGAAGCCACTCCCGTGATATGGAAACTCTTCAAAGAGGCATCCGGATTCGTCTCAATACCACGTAATTCCTGATTCAACCGGTTCAGTTCCACCTGATTCTGTGGATTCTTATCATCCAAATCGGCTTTACCTACCAGGAAGGTCAGGTTAACCTCCCCTTTCGTATCCCGCAACTGCATCACGGGTTTCGGAAGATATTTCTCGTCCGTCAGGCTGAAAGCGGAGAATTTATACTCCAAGAAACGAAGCGGGTTGACTGTTCCGCGTGCAATGGAGAAAGAGTCGCGATAAATGATATTCCGGTAATTTTCCATCGCCAGATGCACATCCGCACGATAGTCATGTTGCAGATATTCTATATAGATAGAATCATGATAAGCAATAATATCCCCTTTGCGTGAAGAAGTCGTTTTCACACGGATGTAATCGTGCAAAGGGTCTTTATCCATATCATAATCGTACATTCGATTTTGCGTTGTATTATAAGTATCTCCGTCGAATACAACAGGACGCATCAACAGACGCTTTTTCTGTGTCACATCATAAATGGAAGGCTGCAATACCAAGCGGCGATGTGAGTTAAACATCTCCTTAGGCACCGGGACACGGGTTTTCAGATGGAAATAATCACCTTTGATTTCGATGTCCGTAGGTTCCGGAATCACTTTATCCTTCACTTTGGAAGTAATCGTTACCTCGTCCAGTTCGATGACGGCATCTTTCAATACCACATTCAGAATCTGCTTGCCTGCCACCTTCACCGTTTTGCCCTCATAACCGACACATGTAAACTTCAACGAGCCGTTTTTCTCAACCAATACACTGTAACGGCCATCCTCGTCGGACATTTCTATACGTTCATCATTGACCGGATTCAGCACATTTACATTCGGAACACTTTTTCCCTGCGGGTTTGTGACATGCCCCTGCACACGGATCCGTTGGGCAGATACATTCATGCCGACTAACATCATCGCCACGAGAAGTATACCTGCTAATCTATCACGTTTCAAATTGATTTTCATTCTCTTTTCTGACTAGCTAATGTTCGTTATCGAATAATATAAACAAAAGATATCCCCAGTTTGACAGGTGCAATGGTGGTCTTACTATCGTTGACCGCACCCGGTTTCGGAGTACCCTTATCATACTTAAACTGACGGTAGCGCAACACACCCACTCCGGCAGTTGCTTCGATATTCCAATGATCGCCCAGCACCCATGCATATCCATAGGTCAAACCTGCGGCGTATGCATCGCCTTTGTGATGCACATCTTTCACCATCATATTAAAATTATTCACGAAAGCGGTGATTCCAAGAAAATGACTCACCATCGGACGATTTAGCCAGTAACGAACTTCAGGCTGAAAATGCGTGAAAGTCGTTTTAAAGTTGTCTGTACTGATTGGGTTCGCAGCAATCCCCATGTTTAAGGAGACATGGCTACCCAATACAAATTCTGCTTCTACATTCGGACTGGCGGTCAGCCAACCTAATGCATTTGTCTTTACAGCCACCCGCTGTGCGTGCACATGTACACCACAACATAATAACAGAAATGATAATGCAGCAATTACCCTGCGACCATTTCTCATCACATATACCATCATTTATTTCCCACTAAATATTTCCCACTAATATTTACCCACACAAAAAGGGCTTACTGTCCATTTTATATACTACTTGGACAGAAAGCCACAAAATTAGAAAAAATATAGTATTAAAAACGTTTAAACGCGCTTTTTTTGTTTTTTATTGCAACTATTTCCATCTTAGGCCATAATATATCATACTACGGATAAGATATACAATTTTTCTTTATTACAAATGAAACATCAGATACGCAACAATATAGGCTCCGGCGCAGCATCGGATTTTATCTTCTTATCGCCGATAACAACCGTACAGGGGGCAGAAGAAATAATATACCATTTTCCCCCTTTCTTTTCGAGCAATACATTGGCGGCATTGTCGGTCTGGATCATTATCCCGGGCGTAACCAATTGGGTTCCATTCCCTAAAAACAACGTCCGGTTTCCTGCATATTCATTGCTGATAACGGCATAATCCGCTTTCACTTTCATTCCCTGATAAGTAGCGGTTTGTGCGGCATCGGATAGAGAGAAGATATGATCTATACGTCCGTTTTTGCTTTTCACACAGATTCCGGCAAAGTCTTCTAAACCTGCTCCTTCCGCATCAAAGTAAGAGACGGACTGAATAGCGGACGGTTCCTTTTTCGTGCTCGGTTCGTATATCGAAACAAAAGGACGATTCCATGCTTCTCCATGCTGGCGGGCAACAAATGTCAGCGTCGGCTGCTCCTTTATATTATAGGGCATATTCGGTGTGCGGCTCAACCCTTCGGTCATTGGCGCCAAGGCCGTAAAGACTTCACGATCCGGTGCGCCTTTCATCCAAAGATTCATGTATATATCATCGCCATCCTTATCTTTCATATCAATGGTGAAAGTTGCCTTGACATCCTTATCGGTTGCAGCCACTTTCTTATCATATAAATAGGAATAAGCGTAAAGATGTGCACCTGCAAAGGAGAGTTCTTCCGTAGGCTGGAGATTCAGGTCGCTGCCATCTGCTGCCGTCAATGTCAAAGTCTGCCCAAGGTTATGATAGAAGTAATCGTGCATCTTATCGCCTCCTTTCTCTTTCCGGCTGCGGAATACATCGACATAATATCCTGTCTCCGCCCCGGTAGTGACAATACTCATCATACGGGTCTGATCCGCCCTGCTTTCCGGTTCGCGGAAATAAAGGTTACTGTAAGTGACGGACGTAAATGCTTTGCCCGGTTCCGCTGATGCCGGAAAACAGGAAAGCAACTCAAAAGAATGGTTACTTTTCATCACCGGATAGCTCGATATTCCATCCACACAAACTGTATTATGACTAGGAAATTGAGAATAATATTCTGCATAATCCAGTCCGCTGTACAGGAAAAGTCCGATACCTGCATCCGGTCCCAGTACATATCCTTTTCCGTAAAGTTCCATCGAAATACCGTTAGCGTGCATATGATTACCCTCACTGCCATTCAACGAAATCATCAAACTATTGCGCGGATGCATACCGTTGCGCTGTACCAGCCACGACACATTGGGAGCATAAAATAAAGGAGAAACATAATCTTCTATCTTTCCCGGCTGCACTTTGGGATTTAGCGTCAGCGGTTTATCTTCAAAGAAAGAATTGACAGATACACGCACATTCTTCTTTTCTGTTTTATCATTTCCCAAATCCGGGTTCAGGCATTTCAGTAAAGCCGTGAAATAGTTTTCCTGTCCTTTCTTCCCGTTCGCCTGTGCATTCTGTATCATACGGATAAAGAAGTTCGTACTCAAATATCCCGGATGCGTATCTCCAAAGCCACAAATCATGCGGTTGGGAAACAGATATTGGGGAGTGGTTGCTACCGCTTTCGACAATACAGGCATTGCTTTCACCAAATCATATTGCAGATTCGTATCAAACTGATTCACAAAATTGGCATAATCATTGATCACCACACTGCTATATCCCGGACATTCAGCCCAAATTCCTGTATTGGTGTCGAAACCGTAATCCGCCAGTCGCGTCAGACTCCATTGGCGGATGCTGGAACGGTTCATCACATAGTCGATATAATATTCGCGTCCTTTTCCGTCGGCATATTCCTTATTGTCTTCCAATACCAATCCGACATTCATAATAAACCGTGCCTGTAACAAATTCCAATTGTTATGAGGTACACCGTTCGCAATGATATTATCCGCCCATTTCTTGAAAGCTCCGGCATAGATTTCCATTTTATCCGGGTAATTAGCCTTTAGGTAATTATATAGAAAATCATATAAAGGGACAACGATATGGAGTGCATCTTCATGGATTACCTCAAAAGAAGTCAGCCCTACCAATGTTTGCTGATGCCCGTGGTTCAAGTCGATGGGGACATTTCTATAATAAATCCCCGTCATATATGTATCAAAGACTCCTGCGGCAAGTTTGGCGAACTTCTCTTCATCCGTCATCCAATAAAGGAAAGCGGCATCACGGGCAATTCCCAGAATTTCGCAGTTCAGACTTTCGATATTCCTCCCGGTTTTGGATGGGTGTACACTCTCCATAGGACGGTCGGGAAGTGCATTATTGCAAAAAGTCACATTCCCGTCCGCATCATCATAAGGAACGACATCCGCCAATTTGGGGCGGCCGTGACTAGCAGCCGTTCCACGGGTTCCTGTATAGCGCACAGTAGGATAAGGAGCCTTTTCACCGCCTGCATGGTCGAACGTTTCACCTTTCACATATACTTCCGTGGCATGAGATTTCCAGTACATCGCCAAACGGGACAACAACCAAGATGGTTGAGCATCCGTCAGGTTTGTATATACTTCCGTCCGTTCCTTCAATTTATTGAAGACATCTTTCGCCCATTCTTCTTTTCTAATCAACTTCCATGTTTCCTGCTTTCCCGCCGGAGTGGTCAGTACCCGCGGATGCGCCTGCGGCATCGTTTCCGGCAAGGGAATCGCTTGTCCGGATGCACTGTTCAGAAAGGATAAAAAACACAGTCCCAGTAAAATTCGTCTCATACTTCAATTATCTTTTATTAGGTTTGATACCTAATTAAATACGAAGATAGAGATTTATTTACCTAAATCCTCCGTCAAAGATCGGTTTTATTTGCACAAGAGCATGCTGTTATTCCAAACAAAGAATTATATTTGCAAAAAACCTACTAACAATTCTGATACTTATGAAAATCTTATCTATCCATGATTTGGCTACAATCAGGAAGAGAGCAGAACACAAACTTTCATTACGTGAAGAGAGTAATGAAAAAGTGACCGAAAAGTGCTGCGGACTGGCGTCCGGCACACAGCATCTTCAGATTCTTATCTGCGGCGGTACAGGGTGCAAAGCCTCTTCCAGTCAAGGCATTACGGAACATCTCCGGACAGCCATCGAAAAGAACGGCATTGCCGAAAAGGTAGAAGTCATCACAGTGGGCTGCTTCGGCTTCTGCGAAAAAGGTCCCATTGTGAAAATCATTCCCGACAATACATTCTACACACAGGTCACTCCCGAAGATGCGGAAGACATCATCACCGAACATATCATCGGCGGCCGGAAAATAGAAAGGCTGCTATACATAGATCCTAAAACGGAACAGACTGTCAGTGACTCCAAACACATGGATTTCTATCGGAAACAACTCCGTATCGCCCTGCGTAACTGTGGTTTTATTGATCCCGAAAACATCGAAGAATATATCGCCCGAGAGGGGTACTTCGCATTAGCCGATTGCCTGCTCAACAAACGACCGATGGATGTGATTGATATTATCAAACAGTCCGGTTTGCGCGGACGCGGCGGTGGCGGTTTTCCTACCGGATTGAAATGGGAGTTTGCCCATAAACAGAAATCAGATGTCAAATATGTAGTCTGTAATGCCGACGAGGGAGATCCGGGTGCGTTTATGGACCGTTCCATCATGGAGGGAGACCCTCATTCGATTGTAGAAGCGATGTGTGTCTGCGGTTATTCTATCGGTTCTTCCAAAGGATTGGTGTATATCCGTGCCGAATATCCGCTGGCTATCAACCGCCTGAAAACAGCTATCGGCCAGGCACGCCAATACGGGTTGCTGGGAGATCATATCTTGGGGACTGATTTTTGTTTCGATATAGAAATACGATATGGGGCAGGTGCATTCGTCTGCGGAGAAGAAACCGCCCTGATTCACTCCATGGAAGGAAAACGGGGTGAACCAACCCTCAAACCTCCCTTCCCTGCCGAATCCGGTTATTTGGGGAAGCCTACTAACGTAAACAATGTAGAGACGCTTGCCAACATCCCCATTATTTTGACGAAAGGTGCCGACTGGTTTGCAGCCATCGGAACGGAACGTTCCAAAGGAACGAAAGTATTCGCCCTTGCAGGAAAAATAAACAATGTCGGCCTGATTGAGGTACCGATGGGAACTACCCTCCGGGAAGTAATCTATGAAATCGGTGGCGGTATCAAAGGCGGAAAGAGGTTCAAGGCAGTGCAGACAGGCGGACCTTCGGGCGGTTGTCTGACAGAGAAACATCTGGATACTCCTATCGACTTCGATAATCTTCTGGCTGCCGGCTCTATGATGGGTTCGGGAGGTATGATTGTCATGGATGAAGACGATTGTATGGTATCGGTTGCCCGTTTCTACCTCGATTTCACCGTTGAAGAATCTTGCGGAAAATGTACGCCTTGCCGTATCGGCAACAAACGTCTGCTGGAACTGCTGAACAAGATAACGGAAGGAAGAGGTACGGAAAAAGACCTGGATACCCTCGCCACTTTGGGACAAGTTATCAAGGACACCGCTCTCTGCGGATTAGGGCAGACTTCTCCGAACCCTGTTTTATCAACGTTGGACAATTTCTATGATGAATACGTGGAGCATGTGCGGGATAAAACCTGTCGCGCCAAGCAATGTAAATCACTGCTGACTTATACGATCAATCCGGAGCATTGCATCGGTTGTCATTTATGCGCCAAAAACTGTCCGGCTGATGCAATCGGCGGCTTAGTGCGAAAACCGCATGTAATCAATCCTGATAAATGTATCAAGTGCGGCATGTGCATGGCACGCTGCAAATTCAATGCTATTCTTGTCTGCTAAAATCTATTTACTATGGAAGAAAAACAAATTACTCTCCAGATAGACGGTCATTTCATCACTGTGCCCGAGGGAAGCACCATTCTTGAGGCCGCTATCAAAATCGGTATCAATATACCTACGCTGTGTCATATCGACTTGAAAGGAACCTGTATAAAAAATAATCCGGCTTCCTGCCGTATTTGTGTGGTTGAAGTGATGGGACGACGCAACCTGGCTCCTGCCTGCGCTACCCGTTGCACGGAGGGCATGGTGGTAAAAACCAGTACCCTGCGCGTAATGAACGCCCGTAAAGTGGTAGCCGAACTGATCCTTTCGGATCATCCCAATGACTGTCTCACTTGCCCTAAATGCGGCAACTGCGAACTTCAAACGTTGGCACTGCGTTTCAATATTCGCGAAATGCCTTTCAATGGTGGTGAGCTGTCCCCCCGTAAGCGGGAAATTACTGCTTCTATCGTCCGTAATATGGATAAATGCATCTTCTGCCGCCGTTGTGAAAGTGTTTGCAATGATGTACAGACTGTCGGAGCATTGGGAGCCATCCGTCGCGGCTTCAACACCACCATCGCTCCCGCTTTCGACCGAATGATGACGGAAAGTGAATGTACTTACTGCGGTCAGTGTGTGGCTGTCTGTCCCGTAGGCGCATTAACGGAACGTGACTACACCAACCGCCTGCTTGACGATCTGGCTAATCCGGACAAAGTAGTGATTGTGCAGACCGCACCTGCCGTACGGGCTGCCCTAGGTGAAGAATTCGGATTTCCTCCCGGCACTCTGGTAACCGGGAAAATGGTATATGCGCTTCGCGAACTGGGATTCGACTATGTATTTGACACGGATTTTGCAGCGGATCTTACCATTATGGAAGAAGGTTCTGAAATTCTGAACCGATTGACACGTTATCTCAACGGAGATAAATCCGTGCGGTTACCTATCCTGACCTCCTGTTGTCCGGCATGGGTCAACTTCTTCGAACATCATTTCCCAGATATGTTGGACATTCCGTCTACCGCCCGCTCCCCACAACAGATGTTCGGTTCCATCGCCAAATCCTATTGGGCGGAGAAAATGGGCATACCCAGAGAAAAGCTGGTAGTCGTATCTATCATGCCTTGTCTGGCTAAAAAGTACGAATGTGCCCGTGATGAGTTCAAAGTGAACGGTATCCCCGATGTAGACTATTCCATTTCCACCCGTGAGCTGGCACGACTGATTAAACGTGCCAATATCGGCTTCCCTCTCGTACTGGATAGCCCATTCGACAACCCGATGGGTGAATCGACAGGCGCCGGTGTCATTTTCGGAACAACAGGTGGCGTAATGGAAGCCGCTCTCCGTTCTGTCTATGAAATCTATACCGGAGAACCTCTGAAAAATGTAAATTTCGAACAAGTACGCGGACTAAGCGGTGTTCGTCGTGCTACTATTAACCTAAACGGATTTGAATTAAAAGTAGGCATCGCACACGGACTAGGCAACGCTCGTCATCTATTGGAAGATATACGGAACGGGCACAACGAATATCATGTCATCGAAATTATGGCTTGCCCCGGAGGCTGTATCGGTGGCGGCGGGCAGCCTTTGCATCACGGCAACTCGGAAATACTCTATGCACGCGCTAACGCACTTTACCGCGAAGACGCCAACAAACCTTTGCGCAAATCGCACGAGAATCCGTATATCAAGACATTATACGAGGATTATCTCGGCAAACCGCTGGGTGAGAAATCGGAAACTCTCCTGCATACGCATTATTTCAACAAAGCGATTGATTAACTTTTAAATGAAGAGTATTATGTCAGATATCAAACTAGCCTGTGACATGGCAGAGCAAATCAAAACGATCTGCGACAAACATGGAAATAACCCGGGCGAACTTATCAATATTTTGCATGAAGCACAGCATCTGCAAGGGTATTTACCCGAGGAGACGCAACGGATTATCGCTTCCAAACTCGGAATTCCCGTATCAAAAGTGTATGGTGTGGTCACTTTCTATACTTTCTTTACCATGACTCCCAAAGGGAAACATCCCATCTCTGTTTGTATGGGTACAGCCTGCTATGTACGTGGCTCTGAAAAATTGCTGGAAGAGTTCAAACGTGTATTGGGTATCGAAGTAGGAGATACGACTCCGGACGGAAAATTCTCATTAGACTGTCTGCGCTGTGTAGGCGCCTGTGGACTGGCTCCGGTAGTGATGATCGGCGAAAAGGTGTACGGACGCCTGCAACCGGTAGATGTAAAAAAGATTATTGAAGAATTGGAATAAACGCTCAAACGTTTCTATATAAAAATTAAAGCGGCTGCTTTGATTATTCAAAACAGTCGCTTTTACAAATTTCAAATAACACTAAAAAAAGCGGAGAGAACGAGATTCGAACTCGTGATACCCTTTAGGGGTATACACGCTTTCCAGGCGTGCCTCTTCAACCACTCGAGCACCTCTCCTTGTTCGGGGCGCAAAAGTACAGGAAGTTTCCGTAACTCGCAAATATTTGAGAAGAATAATGCAATATTTTTTATATTCAGACTTTTATTGAAAAGATTTATACATCTACTTATTTAAATTCAAGGTAATATATTCGAATAGGGAGAGAAATAAAAAAAAGTCCTGCCATGATAATATGTCATGTAGGACTTTTTTATTGCCTTAAGTTTTTTGGGCGGAGAGACAGGGATATGAACCTTTTCTCCACAAGTACCTTGTTTTCAAGGTTATAATAATGTCAAATTATCTCTTAGTAATGTTTTAGTAACTGAAAAATGTCCAGTTATGTCTTTCATCGTCTTTATGATGTCAGCTCATACAACATTACTATACAAAGATAATATAACTCATTCAATTATCAAAATAACTCGCTCTGATTTTACAAATTCATTTTTTGACATATATTTGGCACAAATTGAATATCATTATTGATCATGCCCGACTGTTAGGCCTATTTTTCTAACGATTACTCTGTTGGCATATCATCTTTCTTATTCTGCCAATCATCGGCAATCATGCCCCAGTCAATTTTGCATTCCTTTAATCCAGTCCATACGTCCCAATAATCTGGATCATCCGACTGAGGGCATTGATTCTTAGGCAATGTTCGCATTTTAACCATAATAGGTAGCTCGGATGCCCACCCTAATAATACAGCATATTGAGAAGGTAACGATGGCATTTCACGAAGAATCCCTCTCATATTGTCTGGCAACAAACGGTGAACCAATTCTTGGTCTCGGTCATTAGATATACGATGCAATAGGAAAGAATTGCATTGTGATAGCACTGTCGATGATAGTTCAGATGGTCTTTGTGATGATAAAACCAATCCCAATCCGAACTTTCTGCCCTCTCGCGCAATCTTCTCAAACACTTTGCAACATTGTGTAGTTGGTCCAGTATTCTCAGCATCATCATTGTAACGTTTCACAAAATAATGTGCCTCTTCCATAACCAAGACCGTCGGCAGGCATTGCTTATTCAGCCTGAGATAACGTTGTTGTGCTTCAAATACCATACGAGCTATGACTGCCGTAACAATGCTTGTCACATCAGTAGGGAGCAAGGACAAATCAATGATTGTCAGCGACTCTTTATTGTCAGCACCTATATAGTTTCCCAACCATTCACTCAGCTTGAGGGTCTCGTTATCAATAACCTTCTTGACTCGTACATCTGTCAGCAATGTCTTGATGCGTGGCATAAGAGTAACAATATAGTCTGTGGTATTCAGAATCTCCGCGTTGGCTTCTATTGAGCGTATAAAATTCTCTCCTGTGAACGGGATAGGGCTATCCTCATCGGTTGGAAGAAACTCCTCCTCTTTACCTCCAGCCTTTGCATACACCTCTTTCAACAGCGTTATCAAACTATCAACTTCGGCTCTTGTATAATCATAATGAGGATGTGTTCCACTTCTTGCATTTATCAATTCGTTCGCCTTGGCTTCAAATGCTTGAATAGCATCCTTCAGTTCACCAGAATAATCCTCGTCACTTACTATCCCGCTTACCCACTTCTCAACAGATTGGTGGAAATTCTTAGGGAAAGGAAATTTCCCCCATGGATTACCCGCCGCTTTATTGACCTCAATAGTATCAATAATTGTACGGACATAGCTGGCCAATTCTCGTTGCTTAGATAATTCCTCAAACACGATTCCACTTTTCACAGACTTCAACGCATGTACAATCGTTGTTCTATGAGTCTTGGGTGATGCTTTGGTAAACCCGCACCATTCGTCAGTATTCCAAAACCACAAAGGCACTTCGAGCTGCTTTTTCCCATCGCCATTCTCTACATTCACCATATAGATATTTGCCTCCTGCTTGTCAACAAAAGCCTTGCTATACTCTCCATTCGGATCTAATACAATGAACCTACTATTCACTGTTTTTGCACTATCAACCAGTTTTTCTCTAGCACTTTCAAGCGACCAACGTATCAGACCAGCTACGGAACAAGATTTCCCACTCCCAGTATTACCAAGTACTGCAAGATGACGTCCAAACAAGCGATCGGGATCAATCATAACCTTGGCATTACCCACAAGAGGGCTATTACCAATATACACTCTTCGGTTATCTCCTGATTCGATTATAGACCTCAACTGGTCCTCCATTGGTAGAATAACAATATCTCCTACTGACGGGAATGTCTCTAAACCACGTTTAAACTTATAGCCATCCTCTGTAGCCACTAGTGTTCCCACGGGCTGTAACTCCATTTTTCGCAATGGAAATGGCAAGTCAATCAGCCCAAAGTCTTGAAATCCACTTCGTTTAGGATAAGGTGATCGCTGTATGGTAATCCACGATACCTGCCCTACTACAAAACCCAAATCAACGGGAATCATCAAATATCCGTTGATACGTGGAAAACTCCGTGGCATCCCTGTATTAAGTGCGACACTATCGGGTGATTCTATGTCTAGTTGCACTTCTATTCTATCCGGTGAAATATATTCCACCGTACCTACACGTAGTGAAGCAAGTTGTTCAATAGGCGTTGTAATCATATGCTATACAATTGATGTAGTTGGAGTAGTGGGTGTTATGGAAGCAGGCGCAGCTGTAGTAGCTGAAGTCGGAGTAGATAACACTGGCGATGTAGCCGCAGGTGAACCTGAAGCAGCTCCCATGCGGTGCTGTAATAGTTCAGCCATTCTAATAGTGGTTCTATCAATAGCAGACTTAGGCAAGTAGTCATTAGCCAGATTGGTAATGTCACCCAAGTTTTTACCTATCAAAATAGACATCTGTGCATAATGAGCAGATTCATAATAGAACTTTAAGATACGGCTAATTGGATCATCAAAGGATATAACCACCAAGTGTGTTGAAGGAATAGTAAGCATATCATGAACTACCCTATTAATATGTTCATCACCAAATCCGTATCCGTATGTTACCAGTGTACTGTTTGGTCTGCAAATGGCAGCAGCAAAATCACGGAACAATTCCACGTATGGATATTCAGCTGTTTCGCGGTCTTTGGCAGAGTTGGGATATATCATCAACTTTAGTGGATCAGCACTCTGCAGTCCTGGTGCATTCAGATATGGGGCAATATCATCAGCACCCAACGGTACTCCTACACGTCGGATTTCACTCCCATTCTGTATCCAGTCAACAGAACCATGAAGCTTCGTCAGCCTTGCTACACCTTCCAGATAACGTGGTTCCCCTCGTATTCCTGGCGGGTTATAATGAATGTCCAAATTGAGCCTTGAAGAACGGAACACAGGCATCATGGTTCCTACGAACCTATCCATCAAATGGACACCTGCCAACTCTGCGCCAACTTCAATTAGACGGTCATAATTGGTAGTGAATATGTTCAGCCTTTCTCTATTTCCTGTACGACTTGCAAAGCTGAGAAGGAAATTAACGAGTACCGAATAAGCGTTCTCTCGTTTATCTTCATTAGCAGTTGCTATACTATTTTCGGTCTTTAGTATGGATTTTGCAAACTCTGAGATGATTGAGTTTAGTTCTGTTTCTAATGCTGTAGCCTCGGTGTCTTTCTTTAAGATTTTCAATCCACGGAGCAAATCATTGGCTGTTCTTATCTGGTCTTCAATATTACCATTCTCACGACCACTAGCTTTTGCCGAGACTTCAGCAGCCGCTTTAATTTCATCTTTATACTTGGTGAATGTGGTTAAACCCATCGTAGTGCCGCCACTTGCTCCAGCTAAGAAACTGATAGCATTAGTTATTCCAGAGCCACAAAGTAGTGACAAATGCTCAGACTGAAAAAGTGAGGTTAGCCAAGGTTCTATGCGTGAACGAAAAACAGTCTTATTTACTTCACTAGTATCAGGCAGCCAACCGCAAGCGTCACCATTCTGCACTTTCCCGTCTTTGTCAACAAGAATCAGTTCGCGGTCATCCCGAGTCTTGATAACATTCCCGCCAGCATCCAGCACTGTTTGGGCTTTCTCTATTTTCTGTTTTGTATCCATATATAGATTTAATAGATTTGTAACTATATTTATTCGATGCAAAAGATTTTTTAAATCGTATCTCATTCTCTTGCCTTGAAAATACTATTCATCTTTAAGCTTTATCAATCCTTTAATAACATAATTAGTCGGCCAAGTTTAGAATAAATATATTCTCTGTCACTTGCTTGTTTTTTCGCTATCGGATACAAGCTATTGAATACAAAGGTAGTATTTTCTTGGAATTGCTTTGTTTAAGGAGTTTGAATATTTTTTTGTAATATACCTCATCAGATATAATTGCAGTATATAATATCAAATTATACCTTTACTGATATTATATTGAATATTTGTATTAACTTATTATACAAACAACAAAATATGAAATCTATTCGGAGCTATTTTCTTTTATTTTTTTTATTATAAAATCTCGTTTAACAAAAGAAATTAAACCATTCACAAAGTACATATGATTATACCAATTCACAACGACAGTGGTTAAAAGCCAGTATCCTATATGGATCAAATATCCATACCAAGTTGATGGATTAGAATTCACATATTTTATCCCCAATAAATATATTACAATGACAACAAACACATATACGACTCCCCACACTCTCATTTTCATAATCTTATTTTCAATATATTTATCCTCCAATTGGACTTTCAAAGAACTGTTTTCACTTGCTAATTCCTCATTCTTTGCAGTAGTTTCGAGATAAATATCTTCATTCTTTGCAGTTCGTTCAATATATTCCAACAAGGCCGGAGATGACAACGTTAATAACCTATCAGCTTCATTTTTGTCAATTTCACCTTCAGACATTCTAATACATAACTTTGCAATAGATGCTTCACTAATATTATTTTCTATTTGTAATCTTGCAATTCTATCTTGTATTTTTGAAATAACTTTGTGAGACGGATAATGTTCAGAACGGTATTTAATTACGTTGGCTGAAAGACTTGTCATAGCAAGCATACTTTTAGTGTTTCTAATAGATAGAGAAGGATTTGCAAACCATAACAATACAAGCAAATCGGAAGCAGTAATGCTAATCCTCTGCCAAACAGGTAGGTTCTTTTCTTTCCTATTAACAGAATAGGAGTTGTTTAAAAACCAACAGTTCACATCATTAAATTCTGTTATAATTTTATCCTTTCGTTTATATGCAACATATTCCTGAGCTAATAAATCATTAAAAGCACTTTCTTTATTTCCACGAATATTAGTGAGAGTCCGCAAATCTTTGGATTTACTCGTCTTTTCATAAAGTGTCCGAATATTCTGGTTGTATACAATAGAAATTCCCTTTTCTAAAAGATCGTTCCTTAAATTGTCCTTGCATGCTTCTAAAAAAGAACGATCTAAACCACGCCTACTACACGCAGAAAGTATATCAGCAACATCTAATGTCGCAAATAAATCTTTAGATTTAAATTGTTTAACCTTGCTAGATAACAAGATGCGAATCTGTTCTATTGTTGTTTCAAGAATAGAGTAACGGAAACCCATCGCAATTGTCAAGTCATATAATTGCTTACAAGCCGAATAAGATTCTTCTGTATTAAGATCAATTAAACTGATATAAAAATTTGTATCAACTAGTAACTCTGTGTCGATAATACGATCCCTTATTTCAAATTTAAAATAAGAAGAAATAATTCCACCTAGATAAATGCTACAAATTATATCAAAATAAAAGTCTTTCTTTTTTATTCTATCATATACATACTTTGAAACATGATATGATTGATTATAGATAGCCGTGGACTGATTGTCGAAAATTCTATTCTTTTGGTCTTGAATAAAAGTTACGAGTTCTTCAAAATTGTAAGGTACATTGCGTCCCTTGCAATATACTTTGTAATTGTTTGCAAGTATATTTATAAGTTTCTTTTGGTTTTGATAATCTTCAGTAATTGTAGATACACATTCTGAACCAATAACAAACGAATGATCGCTATTTAATATAAAACTACCTCCCGAATGTTCGCAAACCTGTGACATTAATGTAGAAATGACTGGAACTGGTATCTCTATTTGAAAATATTCTTTTATAGAATCAAAAATTTCAGAATAGTCCTTACCCATTATTGCAGATCCCTTCTTACGCAACATTCTATTTAAAGTTTCCTTAATCAATGGTACAAAAAGTTGTGTAAGACTTTCATTACAATCATTTTCATACTTATCTCTTATGAAAGAGAGTAATGAATATGTAGCTAAAAGATTTTCATTCACCATAATTGATTCACTATTTTTTGTAGCAATATTTAATTTACTTAATTGTGTATCTTATTTCTTAACTCTAACACATAAACCATTCAACATAATAACTTACATCTTGATTTCTATCGCCATGTACCACTATGCAAACAATATTTATAAGATCATGAATAGCACTTTTACATGTAAGAATAACAATAACCTCTTGAAAAATAAGCGAAATAGAAGTGCTTAATTCATATACTTGAATCTCAACCTATTTTTTACTATACCTTTTCCTTACTTTATGTCAGAGACTTTATCTACAAAAGTAGTTAAAATATAACAGAAACGGATAAATAAATAATTGTTTTTTAGTATGTGTCCACAGAATATATAAAAAAGAGATAAGTTATTGAGCATCAGAATAGAGTTGCAACCAAGTATCGTAATAGGTTACGAATTAGTTATATACAGAATGTTTTGGATTTCTGTGCGTTGCATAGCTTCAAATAACTCTTTATGCAAAGGTAGCGTAAAAAATGGATATACCAAAAGAAGTTTTATATAAAATCTAAAGATTAAATCTCCACCCTTTTCAGCGGTATAAAAGACCTTCTTTTCGTCTGAATACCGTTACCCTATAAATCGGGCAACCATATTCAGCCTATGGCATAGCCGCAGAACAATCCCCCGCCGACAGCGTTCATCAGAACACTTGCCGACGGGGGATATTTCTTTTTCCGGCTATGCGAAGCGGTATCTTTTATGATTATCTACCCGCCCGTTATTTGGTAACGTCTTTAAAAGCCGTGTCCATAGCCTCATAATGGTCGCCGTCATGAATACTTAAAGCAGCTACAAAGCTGTTTAAGGTACGAATGGCATCTAAACGATGTTCTGCACTTTGTTCTTCCGGATTGCTCAATACATCTATTGCCGTAGTCAGATGTCCTTTCAATTCCTGTAATGTTGATAAATCCTGAATAGGCAACAAATAAAAGAGTTCATCCCCGTCAGAGGATTTTACGATGCCTTGTAAGGCGGTTGATTGTAATTCCATAGGTTGTATATTTAAAAATGACGTAACGCTGCCGGTCACGCATCCGAGGCATCGCCAAACGCCCAAAACAAGATGAACCGACAGGTTACGTCAAGATATAACCCATCCGGTTCATTTACTCTTGCTTTTTGAAATTGGCGATTTCCGGATTGCAGTAAACGAACAAATACCACGATGCTATTTGCATCGCCGATTGCAAAGATAGAAAAAGAAAAGAATATATTTATTCCCTATGCTGGAAAGTATTTATAAATCATTGATTCCAAGTCATATTTCAGATAGATAATTGGAAATTCAAATACCATAGTGGGTAACCACTATGGGTAATTAATAATCAATTCTTAAATCTGCCTCTTTATTCGTTTACCTCCGTTTTGAATTAATCTTAATCGGTCAGATCAGTCATTCTCGTTTAAGTGGCAAAGGTATTTACGGGTTCTTCACGGACAAACAAGGTCGAGCCGCAAGCGGTTCTGAAAAAAATCTTCCTGCCGTACTTCGTCCGGAGAGTATTTTTTTCATAAACCTTGTTTGTCCTAAACCCTACACCTTTTTGTGCCCCTGAAACGAAAACGACCGACCCGACCGAAAAACGCATAAAAAAAACGTCGGATAACCGAGAGGCAGATAAAAAAATAATTGAAACTCAACTCCCTCACCTCTTGAATCCGCATAAACTTAAAAAAACAGCGAAAATGAAAACAAGGTATAAGATAGCAGTTTGGGCACTTGTTGCCGTAGCAGGTTCACTCCTTTTGGGTGGTGGCTTTTGGTGGTGGTTAGCAGGCTTATTGGTGGGCAAGTTTGTAATACGCATACTCTTTACCATAGCGTTGGCGATAGTCATTTACTGTCTTGTCTATGCCTTCATCATCGGTGGAATACTTTGGATATTAATCGGATAAAACAATATGGATATGATAGCGACACAATTCGTACAGTGGGAAGTTCAACCCCTTGAAAACTTGAATGGAAGCCGTGTGTACCAGCTTCGGGAAAAACTCAACAACGGACAAAAATTGGACAGAGCCGAAAAGGATTGGCTTGCGGAGAATGTGCGGAACAACGCCTGTTTCCGTACCGCAGTGCCACTGATGGGCTACCGTTTCGACTTTTCAGACGTACTCCGCAAATTCCTTGTGAACCAATACGGACAATGGAGCGAATATTATGCGCCCGACAAAACAAGCCTTCGCAATACCTTATACGGCACAATCAATCAAATAGTAGAAATTCAATCAAAATAGTATCATAATGAGAACAAGAAGAGGAAAGACAGCAGCGCAGCAATGCAGATATTACGAGGTAGACAACATTTTCGAGTATATGGTATCGACCTACATAAACGGCAACATCACTTCATTTAAGGAACTGCACAAGGAGTTGAACCGTGAAGCGAAGAAAGACTTTATCGACTATCTGTTCAACGAGGTAATCCCTGCATGGCGGATAGAAATAATACAAGCAACCATTTAACAACCCTAAAATAAATATACAATGAAAGTATCAGCACCTTTTAAGAACGCTATCCAATCCTATCTGGAACAGAGAGCCGAATATGACGAATTATTCGCCCGTTCGTACCGCAACCCATTGAAAAACATAGAAGATTGTATAACCTATATTTTGAACTATGTTCAGAAAAGCGGTTGTAACGGTTTTGATGATGATGAAATATTCGGGCAAGCCGTACACTACTACGATGAAGCCGATATTGAGATAGGCAAGCCAATCGACTGCAAAGTAGTGGTAAACCACCATGTGGAACTAACCGAAGAAGAAAAGGCACAGGCACGTAAGGATGCCATTAAGCGAGCCGAGAACGAGGCTTACCAAAAAATGGCGCAACGTAAGCCTGCTTCCACCAAGAAAGAGAGCAAAAATAACAATAACGGACAAATGACACTATTATTCTGACAATTATGAAACCGAGAACAAAGATACAGAAAGAGGTAATGCGCCTAAGCAAGCGACTTCCTAAAATTACAGAGGTACAAAGACGGTATGCTTTCCACCACAGTTTTGAACATATCGGGCGCAGGTCTGCCAAAGGCATCATCACCTGTGGTGAGTGCGGACACCAATGGCAGGGCAATGGAGCGTTGGCAGATACCCTTTGCGATTGTACTTGTCCTCATTGCGGCATGGAACTAAAAGTCCATACCACCCGAAAACGGGTATTTAAGGAGAACGAGTATTTCTCTATCATTACCGCCTGCAAAGGTTATCAAGTAATACGTTTTTTCTTTGCGAAAGCATATTATAAAATCGGACAAGCTGCCGAATACTCCATTTACGAGGTTGCCCAACGTTGGATTGCCCCCAATGGTAAATTTGAAACGATTGCCAAACTAAGGGGAATAAGTTTCATCTACTATGATTTATGGCAGGAATACAGCCCGATGGAAATCCGCAGGAACCACCATGTATATGATATAACCCCTGCCTGCACTTATCCGAGAGTGAGGATAATTCCCGAACTCAAGCGTAACGGCTTCAAAGGGGAGTTTCATAACCTCCAACCGTTTGAACTGTTCTGTGAACTATTAAAGAACAACCAAGCGGAAACACTGATAAAGACAGGGCAATACAGCCTGCTAAGTTATTTCATACGCTATTCATCCAAAAGTGTCGCCACTTATTGGAATGCTATCCGTATTGCAACCCGCAGCAAATACATAGTGGAAGATGCAGGTATATGGTGTGATTATATCGACCTGCTCCGCTATTTCAATAAGGACACCAACAATCCGAAATGCATTTGTCCTGCCGACTTGAAAGCCGAGCATGACCGCCTTGTGCGGAAGAAAACGGAACGTTTGGAACGTGAACGGATTGAACAGCAGAAGCACAAGGCATTGGAAAATGAACGGAAATTCCAAGAACTGAAAGCCAAATTCTTCGGCATATCATTTACCGACGGCACTATACAAGTACGGGTATTGGAAAGTGTAGCCGAGTTTTTAGAGGAAGGAACAGCAATGCACCATTGTGTATTTACCAATACTTATTATCTCAAACCCGACAGCCTTATACTTTCCGCCTGCATAGACGGCAAACGGATAGAAACGATAGAAGTGTCGCTCAAAACGCTGAAAGTCCTGCAAAGTCGTGGTGTTTGCAATAAGAATACCGAATATCACGACCGTATTATTGAACTTGTAAACAAGAACAAACGCCTTATCCGTAAACGGATGGCAGCATAATCAATTAACAGATAATAGAATATGGAAACGACCTATAAAACGATAATTGTTACTTTCAGAGAAAGTATCGACAGGCTGAACAACATCTTTGATACTCCCCAAACGTGGGGAGTATCCACTCTCAAAGAGTGGGTAGATGCCTATGAAAGCAGCCGACTTGTACAGATTGGCAAAAATACGGTGGTAATCACTTCCGAGTATAACATGGAACATGTTGTCGAGTGGCTACAGCGATATACACCGATAGAAACATTGCAGGAGGACTAAGCCATGTACAGATTATTTATAGGCTTTCGGAAAATAGGCGAGTTCCCGACCATTCGGGAAGCCAAGAAATTTGCAACAGAGAGTGGATTAATAGGCGTGTTCACTCTCATAGGAGACAATTATCACGATAGTTGGTATAAATTTCAATCAGTAGTAAACATGAAACCATTAAACAGAAACGAAGTGTCTGTCAGCCAAGCAAGGCAAAAGAAATGCCACTATTACAAGAACATTGTAAAAAGGCATCTGAACGAAATAAAAGAGAACATCAAATACTCAAAAAATAACATGGAGAAGGATTTTTACGAAGGCAGGTATGCCGTACAATTAAGCGTTTATGCAAAAGCGTTGAATGTACAGGAAAAATATTTGGAGAGGTTCATTTAATCACAATAACGAATAGAATAATTATAAATCAGCTTATGGAATCATTGAACAAGAACGGCGTATCCGTATGCCAAGCAGGAGAGGAAAAGTCTGTGTATTTCAACCTAATGCCCCGATTGCGTAAGAAAAGCAGGTATTGCCAATACGACTATCGCACCCCCGAAGGGGTACTTTTCAGCACTGTAGCCCCGACATTGGAAATATGCAGAGAACGAAAGGACGAATGGTTAAACTCTAAAAACAAAGAACAATGATAGCACAGACGATTTTACAGCAAATAGGCGGAAGTCGTTTTTCCACCATGACCGGAAGCAAGAATTTCATAGATTTGGGAAACGGGTTAAGAATGAGCCTTGCGAGGAACAAGACCTCCGCAAACCGTCTTGAAATAATTTTGGATAGGGAAACGGACACTTATACAATGAAGTTTTACCGTCAGACATTCAGCAAAAAGACCTTTGAAGTATCTAAAAAGGATATTGCGCTGCATGAAGGCGTCTATTGCGATATGCTGGAAGAAATGTTCACTTCCACCACAGGATTATACACAAGGCTATGATAGGACGGGCGGTGAAAACCGCCCGGCACTACTTTTGACAGTGAGCTAAGGCGGCACAAAAGTAGCTTATCAAAACTTATCCATTATCCAAACTATTTATTGTATCATTATTGTATAACAACATGTTATACAAAAATAGTTT
>NZ_JADMOU010000049.1:0-25808 GCF_015558905.1 Bacteroides sp. D55t1_190419_B8 | reverse complement strand
AAGGCTAAAAGCTGGGTGGGATGAAAAATATTTATCAAAACTTTTACAGGATAATGATTTTTAATGCGTCTGCCCTGTGAGTTGCTATAATGCAGGACGCAGTGGTTGTTTTCTTGTGTATCAACGGGCGCAGTTGGACCTAATGTTGGATAGATATACACCGAAGGCGATTGTATTAGAGGTGACACCTTATGACATGGCAGTAGGTGAAGGGGATTATGATCGCTTATCAGGATTGTTGCCTTATCAACATCATGCTTCTTGGCAAGAGGTAATTAGTATGAAGAGTCCTTGGGAAAAGTACAAGTGTTGGTCAGCCATCTATCCTTATAACTCAAAATTCTTCAAAATGGTGAAGAATTTGAAAGATCGCAGAGTTTTTCATACAAATGGTTTTCAGCCTTTATCGGGATTTTTGAAAGAAGAGAAAAAGGAATATACAAATAGTGTGGCAATTGATAACCGTAAGGTGGAAGCAATGGAGTATATTATAGGGGTGTGTAAAACTAAGCAGATAATGCTAATCATGGTGACTTCACCTATGTATGCCGATGTGGTGGAGACGAAGTCATTAGCTATTACTGACTCGCTATGCAAGCGAAATAATATACCTTATTATTCTTTCTTGAATCAAGCTGCTTATGATAATCAGAAATTGTTTCATACCACAGACCATTTAAATTCTACAGGTGCAGATAAATTCAGTCGTGAGATAGCACATCTACTCAAAAATAATTTCAATTAATAATGAAACCGTCTATTCTTTTTATTCTTCACATGCCACCGCCTGTACATGGTGCGGCCATGATGGGGAAATATATTCATGATAGTAAAATGATAAATGAGACTTTCGATTGCCATTATATCAATCTGGCCACAGCCAAGGATATTAAGGATATCGGTAAAGTGGGGTTGAAGAAGCTAATATCGTTTTTGGAAATGCTGAAATCTATACGTAAAATGGTGAAACAGATGAAAACACAGTTGGTATATGTTACGCCAAATTCACACGGAATTGCACTCTATAAAGAGTTTGTTATTGTACAAATGTTGAAGGGGATGGGGTGTAAGGTGGTGATCCATTTTCATAATCAGGGAGTAAGGACATTTCAAGACCACTGGCCTAATAAGTGGATATATCCACGACTTTTTAAAGGGGTGAAGGTGATATTACTATCCGAAGCACTCTACGAGGATGTGAAGAAATATGTGGATAGGCAGAATGTACTGATTTGTCCGAATGGTATTCCTGACATAAACGAATGAGAATGGATAGCAGGTTTAATATTTTCTTTCTCTCGAATATGATGTTGGAGAAAGGAGTGTGGACGCTACTAGATGCGTGCCATATCTTGAAAGATAGAGGATATGACTTTGTGTGCAATTTCGTAGGAAAATGGAGTGATATTGGCGAGGAGGAGTTTGCTGCCTATTTGCAGAAGTATAGATTAGAGGATGTAGTGGTAGCACATGGTGCGAAGTATGGCAATGATAAGGAGATGTATTGGATGCAGGCAGACCTTTTTATACTTCCTACTTACAATGAGTGTTTCCCTTTGGTTTTGCTTGAAGCAATGCAACATGGTGTGGCTTGCATTGCTAGTCATGAAGGGGGAATAGTGGATATTATTGATGAAGGTGAGACAGGATATATTGTTCCCATGAAGGATGCATTGGCTTTGGCCGAGAAGGTGGCTTATTGTATGGAACATCGTGATCTGTGTCGTGAGATGGGGCGCAAAGGTAGGATGAAATTTGAATGTGAGTTCACGCTGCAACGTTTTGAAGAACGTATGTGTGACATTCTTAAGAAATTGGTATAATATTTAGAGTAGATATTCATATGATCAAGTTGAAAGAACTTCCTATTGTAGAGAACGTAGACCAATTAAAAACATTGCCGCAGGGTAAACTCCTAATAAATACCATAAATGCGCACTCATACAACATTGCACTAAAGGATTCGCTTTTTGCCGAGGCGCTAATAAAAGGAGATGTGCTTATCCCTGACGGAGCAAGTATTGTAAAAGTTTGTAAATGGTTAAAGATGCAAAGTCAACCACGGGAACGAATAGCCGGTTGGGATCTCTTTGTTTTTGAAATGAATCACCTTAATGAGAAAGGCGGGCGATGTATGTTTATGGGTAGTTCGGAGAAAGTGTTGGCATTGATAAAACAACGTGCAGCAGTAGACTATCCGAACCTGGAAGTAGTGACTTATTCACCTCCCTATAAGCCGGAATTTTCACAGGAAGATAATGCTGCTATTGTGGCAGCTATCAATGAGGCAAATCCAGATTTGTTGTGGATTGGCATGACTGCTCCCAAGCAGGAAAAATGGATTTATAGTAATTGGCAAAAACTGAATATCCATTGCCATGTGGGCACTATAGGGGCAGTGTTCGACTTCTTTGCAGGTACAACTGAACGGGCTCCGTTATGGTGGCAGCAACATTCGTTGGAATGGCTTTACCGACTGATAAAAGAGCCTAAAAGAATGTGGCGTAGATATCTGGTGGGTAATGTGTTGTTTTTATGGAATATATGTAAAGAAAAATATGGTTATATAATGGGGTGAGAGGTATGGTTTTAGCCAGTAATGGTATTATTTATTGCTGATTTTTAATTATCGAATATGGACTTTCAAAGAAATATTATTATTACTGGTGGTGCCGGATTTATTGGTAGCCATGTGGTGCGTTTATTTGTGAACAAGTATCCCGATTACCATATTATTAACCTGGATAAATTGACTTATGCGGGGAATTTGACTAACCTGAAAGATATAGAGAATAAACCAAACTACACTTTTGTAAAAGCGGATATTTGTGACTTTGAGATGATGCTGAAAATTTTCAAGCAATATCATGTAGATGGAGTCATTCATTTAGCTGCCGAAAGTCACATGGACCGTAGTATCAGAGATCCGTTTACTTTTGCTCGTACGAATATTCTTTGAACTTCAAAGAGACCAGAGTCGTTCTACTCGGCTTCGAAAGCAGGTAGTGATCATTTTGTACGCGCTTTTCACGATACTTATAGTGTGCCGACTATTGTGACTGGATAATCAAGAACGGATGGATACTATCGCCAGTGGTGCTTACGAGAGCTATTACGAAGGTATATACAAGTCTAAATAGCATATAATAATAACGAAATATGTAGGTCCCTAACTTCATGCTACACACATGAATCCCCTACATTCTGCAGGTTGGGAAAAAATACAGCGGTATATTCCTGATCTGTCCCCTCATATTGGCAAATGCTGATATGTATTCTAAATATATCAACTGTCTGTGAAGATCGTTGATATATTACTTTTTAATAGCATGTTTATTGATTAAAGATAATATTCAGATTTCTAGTTTTGTATAATAGAAAGAATTAGAATGTTTTTTATTGATTATCTATTGTGTTTTTGAAAGAAAATGCATTTCTTTGTAGTATAGATAAAAACAATTTATTATGTTGACTACTGTAGAATATTTATCTTTGCTTCGTGAGTATATGCGAAAGAATGCTGCTAAATATGGTATTTCTCGCATGGGGATATTTGGCTCCGTTGCTCGTGGTGAACAACATGAAGGTAGTGATGTCGATATTTGTGTTGAAATTGATAGACCTTCTATCTTTACTTTAGTTCATATTAAAGAAGAATTGGAAAAACTATTGAAATGTCCAGTTGATGTGGTTCGGTTGCGAAATAATATGGATGAATTATTGAGGGGGTGTATCAATAAAGATGGAATTTATGTGTAAAAGTCAGATAATAGAATCATTGTATCCAGAGATGGATTGGAAAGGTGTAATGGGAATGAGGGATATAGTTGCACACCATTATGATTTAGATGCTGAAATTGTTTATGACGTGATAAAACATGATTTGCCGAAGTTAAAAGATGTGCTACAACAAATCATAGACGATTTGAAAGTATCCAATCAAGCGATTGACTAAATGATTTTTTATTTCAAATTTCTAAAATATGTCCGTACCTTCTGCATCTGAATATAATTCACCCCAAAGTTTCTTCTATCATAGAATTAAAATCACTGCTAGCTTTGTGTTATAGAATGAAAGCTGTATATTTGTATGCACCATAATTAAAAGGTTGTACATGTATGAGCAATAAAATATATCCTATTGGTATCCAGAACTTCGAGAAAATCCGTCAAGACGGTTATTTCTATGTTGATAAAACGGCCTTGATGTATCAGATGGTAAAGACCGGGAGTTATTACTTTTTGAGTCGTCCGCGCCGTTTTGGAAAGAGTCTGCTGATCTCTACCCTGGAAGCATATTTTCAAGGGAAGAAGGAACTATTTGCTGGACTGATGGTGGAGAAGCTCGAAAAAGATTGGATAGAACATCCAATTTTGCATCTCGACCTTAATATTGAGAAGTATGATGTTCCGGAGAGTCTGGATAATATTCTGGATAAATCGTTGACCGCTTGGGAAAAACTTTATGGTGCCGAACCATCGGAACGTTCGTTCTCTCTACGCTTTGCCGGTATTATAGAGCGCGCTTATGAAAAGACTGGACAACGGGTAGTTATTCTGGTGGATGAATATGACAAGCCGATGTTGCAGGCAATTGGCAATGAGGACTTACAGAAGCAATTTCGGGATACATTGAAGCCTTTCTACGGGGCTTTGAAGACGATGGACGGCTGCATCAAATTTGCGTTGTTGACCGGGGTGACAAAATTTGGCAAGGTAAGCGTATTCAGTGACTTGAATAATTTGAAGGATATTTCAATGGATGAACGCTTTGTGGATATTTGCGGTATCACGGAGAAAGAAATACATGACAATCTGGAGGAGGAATTGCATCAGTTGGCAGAAAAGCAGAAGATGAGTTATGAGCAGGTGTGCGCAGAATTGAAAGAATGTTATGATGGTTACCACTTTGTGGAACATACTATAGGAATCTATAACCCTTTCAGTCTGTTGAACACGTTTGATAAGATGAAGTTCGGCAGCTACTGGTTTGAGACGGGGACACCCACTTATCTGGTGAACTTGTTGAAGAAGCATCACTATGATTTGGAACGGATGGCTCATGAGGAGACAGACGAACAGGTGCTGAACAGCATTGACTCGGAATCTAGTAATCCCCTTCCAGTGATTTATCAGAGCGGATATCTCACCATTAAGGGGTATGACGAACGTTTTGGTATATATCGTTTAGGTTTTCCGAATCGTGAAGTGGAAGAGGGGTTTGTTCGTTTCCTGCTTCCTTATTATGCGAACGTGAATAAAGTGGAGTCTCCGTTTGAAATTCAGAAGTTTGTCCGTGAAGTTGAATCTGGTGATTATAACTCTTTCTTCCGTCGTTTGCAAAGTTTCTTTGCAGATACAGGCTATGACGTGATTCGCGAGCAGGAGTTGCACTACGAAAATGTGCTTTTTATCGTTTTCAAACTCGTGGGCTTTTATACCAAAGTGGAATATCATACAAGCGAAGGACGCATTGATCTTGTTTTGCAGACGGACAAATTCATATATGTCATGGAATTTAAACTGAATGGCACGGCAGAAGAAGCTTTGAAGCAGATTAACGAGAAACATTATTCACTTCCTTTTGAAGCGGATAATCGTAAGCTTTTTAAAGTGGGTGTGAACTTTAGTTCGCAAACAAGAAATATAGAAAAATGGATAGTGGAAGAGTAGCTCTTTTTATCTCAAATTCCTAAAATACGCCCGTATCTTCCGCATAATCTTGATTCCCATCACTACGCCATCAAATACAGCCATACCGGTATTGAACGAACGCATGAGTGCATCCGCCTTGTTGGTTGCCGGAGCAAGTGGGGCAAATATTTCGCGTGTAGTAGCTGTCATGGCTTTTTTTTGAGCATGGATCTCATTTAAAAGCTTCTTTTTACGTTCGGCAATCTCTTCTAATGTAAATTTCTGCGGGGTCTGCGCATTCATAATTTATTTATTTGAATCGGTTAAAAATAAATTAGCGAGGAAGTTCACCATCGGAGAAATGATGAGCTGCTTGCGGAAAATAATAACCAGGGCGATGAGAACAACATTGATGCCTGCTATGATGGCGAAACTCGACATCAGACCGCCCACCAAAGGCTCCAATATATAAGCAAGAGCAAAAAGCAGATAAAACAGGGCAACCATGCCAAGGATAATAAGTACTAATATCATAATTAACGTGGAAAAAAGTATGGTTAACTTCTCCGTCAATTCTAATTTGGTATATTCTTTTTGAAGCTCCAGATATTTCTTGAACTCGAAAAACAACTGCTGAAAATTCTCAATACTTTTATCGTCTGCAAACATGGTCGCTCTGTTTTTAGTCTTTGGTTACTTACTTATTCTGCTATTTCTCCCTTCATCTCGGCAGCGATCTCGTCAACGAGAGTTTCCATTTCACTGCGGTTAAGCTTGATTCCTTTTTTACGAAGAATCTCTGCGATTTTATGACGGGTATCTTCTCCCTTTTCAGGAGCAAATAAAATACCAAGGGCTGCACCTACGGCTGCACCACCCAAAAAAGCTGCTAAAACATTCAATCCTTTCATAATGTATAATGTTTAAAATGATTATGATACAACAAATATAACATTTTTATCGAAAGGTTGTTCGTGAAAACTGAAAAAAAGTGCCTCGTTTTATAATTCTTTTTTTCTTTTATGGTTTAATCTTATTTAACTGACTTTCGTAGCTATCCTTTGAAGGTTAAGGCGTACTTTTGCTTTCGAATATTGTAAATCAAAACATAATGGAAGCTAAGATTGTTTTTATAACCGGTGCCAGTAGCGGAATTGGTGAAGGTTGTGCCCGTAAATTTGCGAAGGAGGGATGGAACCTGATTCTGAATGCCCGTACCGTATCGAAACTGGAAGAACTGAAAGCTGAACTGGAAGGGGGGTATGGTGTCCGGGTTTATTTATTGCCTTTTGATGTGCGCGACCGGAAATTGGCTGCCGCCTCTTTGGAATCATTGCCCGAAGAATGGAAGGCGATTGATGTGTTGGTGAACAACGCCGGACTGGTGATCGGTGTGGATAAGGAATTCGAGGGTAGCCTGGATGAATGGGATATCATGATCGATACGAATATAAGGGGACTGCTGGCTATGACGCGTTTGGTGGTGCCCGGTATGGTGGAACGCGGACGCGGACATATTATTAATATAGGATCTATTGCGGGGGATGCCGCTTATCCGGGTGGAAGTGTGTATTGCGCAACGAAAGCTGCCGTGAAAGCTCTTTCGGACGGGCTCCGGATCGATCTGGTGGACACTCCGTTGAGAGTGACGAATATAAAACCGGGAATGGTGGAGACAAACTTTACAGTGGTGCGTTATCGGGGAGATAAGGAGGCTGCCGATAATTTTTATAAAGGGATTCGTCCGTTGACGGGAGATGATATTGCAGAAACTGTTTATTTTGCCGCGTCGGCTCCTGCACATATTCAGATTGCGGAGGTACTTTTGATGCCTACTTATCAGGCTACAGGCACTATTTCGTATAAGAAGAAGCCGGAATAGACGTTTTTTTGATGGATTTCTTTGCCGGATGATAAAATTTCTATTATTTTGTTGCCCGAAACTAAATATAATAGACGAGAATATTGAATTATTAATTAAAACAGAGTATAGGATTATGAAAAAATTAGTCGTATTAGGAATGGGAGTATGCTTGGTGCTGGCATTTGCATCTTGTAAATCCAGCGAAAGTGCCTATAAGAAAGCTTACGAAAAAGCAAAACAGCAAGAATTGGCAGAACCGCAGGTGGAAGCTCCGGTAGAGGTTACTCCGGTGGTTGCAGCTCCTGTGACAACTACTAAAGTGGCAGATACATCCGGCGTTCGTCAGGAAAAGGTTACAGTGGTTTCCGGTAACGAAGGATTGAAAGATTATAGCGTTGTAGCAGGTAGCTTTGGTGTGAAAGCGAATGCTGAAGGCCTGAAAGATTGGTTGGACGGACAGGGATATCACTCTACGATTGCATTTAATGCTGATAAGGCAATGTATCGTGTGATTGTGAACTCTTTTGCTGACAAGGCTGCTGCTGCTGAAGCTCGCGATGCATTCAAGGCTAAATATCCGAACCGTTCGGATTTCCAGGGTGCTTGGTTGCTGTATCGTGTATATTGATTTCTTTTTGGTAATATATATTGGAAAGAACGAACGTTTTTTTCCGAATAAGAAGGCGGTAACTGGGAAGTTACTGCTTTTTTATTGAAAATGAGTGGCTTTTTCGTTTAGATATTTTTATCTTTCTACTAAAAGAAGTTATAAATGATAGTGGGGAAACTTTTATAGCAAAGAAAGTTTTTACTTTTGTCAACTCTTAATTTGGAGGATGTATTGCCTGAATGTGAATAGGGCATTAATTTTAGAGATTGAATGGAACAAAAATATGTTATGGCTGCTATTGATGCGGCTCTAAAAGCGGGTGAAAAGATTCTTTCTATTTATAATGATCCGGCATCGGACTTTGAGATAGAGAGGAAGGCTGACAACTCTCCGTTAACTATAGCAGACAGAAAAGCGCATGAAGCGATTGTGGCTATTCTGAACGATACTCCTTTTCCTGTTCTTAGTGAAGAAGGGAAGCATTTAGGGTATGAGATCCGTCGAGGATGGGATACTTTATGGATTGTAGATCCGCTGGATGGAACGAAGGAGTTTATTAAGCGCAATGGAGAGTTTACGGTAAATATCGCTTTGGTGCAGAACGCTGTACCTGTGTTCGGTGTTATTTATGTGCCTGTTAAAAAAGAACTTTATTTCGGGATCGAAGGTGCAGGGGCTTATAAATGTTCCGGTATTGTCAGTCTGGAAGATGACGGCGTGGCATTGGAACAGCTGATTGGGAAGTCGGAACAGATACCTTTGAAGGAGGTGCACGATCATTTGATCGTGGTTGCTTCCCGTTCGCACCTGTCGCCTGAAACTGAATCATATATTGCAGATTTGAAGAAGAAACACGGCAGTGTGGAGTTGATTTCGAGCGGAAGTTCTATTAAAATCTGTCTGGTTGCTGAAGGTAAGGCTGATGTATATCCGCGTTTCGCTCCGACGATGGAGTGGGATACGGCTGCCGGGCATGCGATAGCCCGTGCTGCAGGGATGGAAGTATATCAGGCTGGAGAGGAAGAACCTCTACGATATAATAAGGAGGATTTATTGAATCCGTGGTTTATCGTTGAGCCAAAAAGAGAACACTAAATAATGTTTATATGACATTTGAAATTGTATTTGTACTATTATCCCTATTAGGAATGGTAGCGGCTTTGGTAGCAGATAAGATGCGTCCGGGCATGATACTTTTTTCGGTAGTGGTTTTGTTTCTGTGTGCCGGCATCCTGACTCCTAAAGAGATGCTGGAAGGGTTTAGTAATAAAGGGATGATTACCGTTGCTCTGCTGTTTCTGGTGAGTGAGGGGATTCGCCAGTCGGGCACATTGGGACAAGTGATTAAAAAGTTGCTTCCGCAAGGAAAGACGACCGTATTTAAGGCACAGTTGCGTATCTTACCTTCGGTGGCATTTATTTCCGCCTTTCTGAATAATACGCCTGTGGTGGTTATTTTTGCCCCGATTATCAAACATTGGGCTAAGTCGGTGAATCTCCCGGCTACGAAGTTTCTGATTCCTCTTTCTTATGTGACTATTTTGGGAGGTATCTGTACCTTGATCGGTACTTCTACCAATCTGGTGGTGCATGGAATGATATTGGAGGCCGGATTTGAAGGCTTTTCGATGTTCGAACTCGGAAAGGTGGGCATTTTTATCGCTATTGCCGGAATCGTTTATATATTTCTTTTCTCCAAACGTCTTTTGCCGGATGCACGTCCGGATACGGCTGTGCCGGATGAGGAAGTAGAGGAAGGGGAGAAGTTACATCGGGTAGAGGCTGTTTTGGGGGCCCGTTTTCCCGGTATCAATAAGAAACTGAAGGATTTTAATTTCCAGCGTCATTACGGTGCGGAGGTAAAAGAGATTAAAACACGTAACGGACAGCGTTTTGTGTCGAATCTGGAGGAGGTGGTGCTTCACGAAGGAGATACATTGGTTGTGATGGCTGATGATACGTTTATCCCGACATGGGGGGAATCTTCTGTATTTGTCTTGTTGACGAACGGGAATGAGCCGGATACTACCGGGAAGAAGAAGCGTTGGTTTGCTTTGCTGTTGCTGGTTCTGATGATTGTCGGCGCAACGGTGGGTGAGCTTCCGGTAACTAAGGAGATGTTTCCGGATATCAAGCTGGATATGTTTTTCTTTGTGTCTATTACTACTATTATTATGGCATGGACGAATCTGTTCCCTGCCCGTAAATATACTAAATATATTTCGTGGGATATTCTGATTACTATTGCTTGTGCTTTTGCCATCAGTAAGGCGATGGTGAACTCCGGTGTGGCGGATAGCGTTGCGAAGTTTATTATCGGGTTGAGCGATGATTATGGCCCGCATGTGTTGCTCGCAATGTTGTTTATCATTACGAATTTGTTTACGGAACTGATAACGAATAATGCAGCTGCTGCCTTGGCTTTCCCGTTGGCATTGTCGATTGCTGCCCAATTGGGAGTCAGTCCTACACCTTTCTTTGTGGTGATCTGTATGGCTGCATCTGCCAGCTTCTCGACACCGATTGGTTATCAGACTAATTTGATTGTGCAAGGTATCGGTAACTATAAGTTTACGGATTTTGTACGTATCGGATTGCCGCTTAATATCATTACTTTCTTAATCTCTATTATTCTGATCCCGTTGATCTGGAACTTTTAATAAATAAATTTGTAAATGGAAGAAAAGAATCATATATATCCGATATTTGACCGCATGATGACGCGGCAGGACAAAGAAGAGCTTTTGGGGCAACACAGTGTGATGATCTGGTTTACCGGATTAAGCGGTTCCGGAAAGAGCACGATTGCCATTGCATTGGAACGTGAACTTCATAAGCGCGGATTGCTTTGCCGTATCTTGGATGGGGATAATATCCGTAGTGGAATTAATAATAACCTGGGATTCTCCGAAACGGACCGGGTGGAAAATATCCGTCGCATAGCGGAAGTGTCGAAGTTGTTTCTGGATAGCGGTATCATTACGATTGCTGCATTTATCAGCCCTAATAATGATATTCGCGAAATGGCTGCAAACATTATTGGTAAGGATGATTTTCTGGAGGTTTTCGTTAGTACTCCGCTGGAGGAATGTGAGAAACGTGATGTGAAAGGGTTGTATGCGAAGGCACGGAAAGGGGAAATTCAGAATTTTACAGGAATCTCCGCACCTTTCGAGGTTCCCGAACATCCGGCTTTGTCACTGGATACTTCCAAATTGACTTTGGAGGAGTCGGTGAACCGTTTGTTGGAGCTTGTTTTGCCAAAAGTGAAGTGTATAAAATGAAATAAATATGGAAGAATATAAATTAAGCCACTTGAAGGAGCTCGAAGCCGAGTCTATTCATATTATCCGCGAGGTGGCGGCGGAATTTGAGAATCCGGTGATGCTTTACAGTATCGGAAAGGATTCCTCGGTGATGGTACGCTTGGCTGAAAAAGCGTTTTATCCGGGTAAAGTGCCATTCCCGTTGATGCATATCGATTCGAAATGGAAGTTCAAGGAGATGATTCAGTTTCGTGATGAATATGCGAAGAAGTATGGATGGAATCTGATCGTTGAAAGTAATATGGAGGCTTTTCATGCAGGGGTAGGACCTTTTACGCATGGAAGTAAGGTGCATACGGACTTGATGAAGACACAGGCTTTGCTTCATGCGCTGGATAAGTATAAGTTTGATGCTGCATTTGGTGGTGCACGTCGTGACGAGGAGAAGTCACGTGCGAAGGAACGTATTTTCTCTTTCCGGGATAAGTTTCACCAATGGGACCCGAAAAATCAGCGTCCTGAATTGTGGGATATTTATAATGCCCGCGTGCATAAGGGGGAAAGTATCCGTGTATTCCCGATTAGCAACTGGACTGAGTTGGATATTTGGCAGTATATCCGTTTGGAGAATATTCCGATCGTTCCGCTATATTATGCTAAGGAGCGTCCGGTGATTAATTTGGATGGTAATATTATTATGGCGGATGATGACCGTTTGCCTGAAAAGTACCGTGACCAGATTGAAATGAAGATGGTTCGTTTTCGTACATTGGGCTGCTGGCCTCTGACAGGGGCGGTGGAAAGTGGAGCTGCTACGATTGAAGAGATTGTGGAGGAAATGATGACTACAACGAAGAGTGAACGTACTACCCGTGTGATTGACTTTGACCAGGAGGGTAGCATGGAACAAAAGAAACGTGAAGGATACTTTTAGGAAATTGAGAATTGAGAATTAAAAATTAAAAAATAATAGTGTGTAGTTTTTAATTCTCAATTTTCAATACTCAATTTTTAATTTAAGAAGTAATGGCAGATAATAAATTAGATATAAAAGCTTTTCTGGACAAGGATGAACAGAAAGACTTGTTGAGACTGTTGACTGCGGGTTCGGTAGATGATGGAAAATCAACGTTGATCGGACGCTTGTTGTTTGATAGTAAGAAACTGTACGAGGATCAGTTGGATGCGCTGGAGCGTGATAGCAAACGGGTGGGAAATGCAGGTGAGCATATTGACTATGCGTTATTGCTCGATGGATTGAAGGCTGAACGTGAACAGGGGATTACGATTGACGTGGCTTATCGCTATTTCTCAACGAATGGCCGTAAGTTTATCATCGCGGATACTCCGGGACACGAGCAATATACCCGCAATATGATTACCGGAGGATCTACGGCTAACTTGGCTATTATTCTGGTGGATGCCCGTACCGGAGTGATAACCCAGACTCGTCGCCACACTTTCCTGGTATCTTTGCTGGGAATCAAGCATGTGGTATTGGCTGTCAATAAGATGGACCTGGTGGATTTCTCGGAAGAGCGTTTTAACGAGATTGTGGCTGACTATAAGAAGTTTGTTGCTCCATTAGGTATTCCTGACGTCAACTGCATTCCACTTTCTGCATTGGATGGGGATAATGTGGTGGATAAATCTGAACGTACTCCATGGTACAAGGGGATTTCTTTGCTCGATTTCCTTGAAACGGTTCAGATTGATAATGACCATAATTTTACGGATTTCCGTTTCCCGGTTCAGTATGTGCTTCGTCCGAATCTGGATTTCAGAGGATTCTGTGGTAAAATTGCATCCGGTATCGTTCGCAAGGGGGATACGGTGATGGCACTTCCTTCCGGAAAAACGTCTAAGGTGAAGAGTATCGTGACTTATGACGGGGAATTGGATTACGCTTTCCCACCGCAGTCTGTGACTTTGACTTTGGAGGATGAGATCGACGTGTCGCGCGGCGAAATGTTGGTGCATCCTGATAATCTGCCGACGGTGGATCGTAACTTTGATGCTATGATGGTCTGGATGGATGAAGAACCGATGGATGTAAATAAGTCGTTCTTTATCAAACAGACTACCAATTTGAGCCGTACGCGAATTGATACGATAAAATATAAGGTGGACGTGAATACCATGGAGCATCTGTCTCTGGAGAATGGTCAGCTGACTAAAGAAACGCTGCCTTTGCAGTTGAATCAGATTGCCCGTGTGGTGCTGACTACGGCTAAGGAATTGTTTTTTGATCCTTATAAGAAGAATAAATCTTGTGGCTCATTTATCCTGATTGACCCGATCACTAATAATACTTCGGCAGTAGGTATGATTATCGACCGTGTGGAAATGAAAGATATGAGTGACACGGAGGGTATTCCGGTATTGGATATGGCAAAACTGGGAATTGCTCCGGAACATTACGAAGCGGTAGAAAAAGCTGTGAAGGAACTGGAACGCCAGGGTCTTGCAGTGCGACTAATAAAATAGATTGTTCAACAATAAATTGAAAACTGAAAATGACAGTATCCTGTCGTCTTTAATTTTTGATTTTTAATTTCTAATTAATAAAGTGGGATTACTCGAATTTAATAAACTTCCGATTAATACATTGGTAGGTGCCGACTGGAAGACGTTCAAGGCTATCACCGCCGGTCGTGAAATTGACGCAGCCTACAAAGGTAAATACCGATTGACGAAGGCTGTGTGCCGATTGCTTTCTCCATTGGCGTCATTACAAGACAGGCGTTACGAGAAGTTGCTGGCTGATCAGCCATTGGAGCATGATCCGGTGTTCATTTTGGGACACTGGCGGAGTGGAACTACATTTGTACATAATGTGTTCTCTTGTGACAAGCATTTTGGGTATAACACTACTTATCAGACTGTATTTCCTCATCTGATGATGTGGGGACAGCCTTTCTTCAAAAAGAATATGAGTTGGCTGATGCCGGATAAGCGTCCGACGGATAATATGGAGCTGGCAGTGGATCTTCCCCAGGAGGAGGAGTTTGCTTTGTCGAACATGATGCCTTATACATATTATAATTTCTGGTTTTTGCCGAAATATCAACAGGAATATGCTGATAAATATCTTTTATTTGATGATATAACGGACGCTGAATTGAGAGTGTTTGAAGAGGTGTTTACGAAGTTGATTAAGATCTCTTTGTGGAATACCCATGGTACTCAATTCCTTAGCAAGAATCCTCCGCATACCGGTAGGGTGAAGGAACTGGTGAAAATGTTCCCGAATGCTAAGTTTATCTACCTGATGCGTAATCCGTATACTGTATTCGAATCTACACGCAGTTTCTTTACAAATACGATTCAGCCGCTGAAATTGCAGGATGTCAGCAATGAACAATTAGAGGAAAATATCCTTTCTATTTATGCCAAGCTTTATCATAAGTATGAATCGGATAAGAAATTTATTCCGGAAGGTAACTTGATGGAAGTGAAGTTTGAAGATTTCGAAGCGGATGCGATGGGAATGACGGAGAATATTTATCAGTCTCTTTCTATCCCCGGATTTGCCGAAGCACGTAGTGATATAGAAAAATATGTGGGCGGAAAGAAGGGATATAAGAAGAATAAGTATAAATATGACGACCGTACGATTCGTTTGGTAGAAGAGAACTGGGATTTTGCTTTGAAACAATGGGATTATAATTTATAAGAAGAAAAAGAAAGGAAAAGTATTGATGATTCAGAAAAACGTTCATCGCCTGTTGATGACAGGTTTCGTTGCATTTATTTCTTCCTTGTCTTTGATGGCGCAACATAAAGTTGAAATGCTTCCTTTTGGGGACATGGATCAATGGGTGGACCGTCAGATAAAGGAGTCGAGCATTATTGGTGGAAATACAAAGAATGTATATGCGATAGGGCCGACGACGGTGATTAAGGGAGATCAGGTTTATAAGAATATGGGCGGATCGCCTTGGGGCACTTCAAATGTAATGGCGAAGGTTGCCGGTATAACGAAAACTAATACTTCGGTATTCCCGGAGAAACGGGGGGATGGATATTGTGCACGTTTGGATACGCGCATGGAAAGTGTGAAAGTGATGGGATTGGTTAATATCACAGTACTGGCGGCCGGTTCTATTTTCACTGGTTCGGTGCATGAGCCGATTAAGGGTACTAAAAATCCGCAGAAAATGTTGCAGACCGGCATTCCGTTTACAAAGAAACCGGTTGCCCTTCAGTTTGATTACAAAGTGAAGATGTCTGACCGGGAGAATCGTATTCGTGCTACCGGTTTCAGCAAGATTACGGATGTTCCCGGAAAAGATTATCCGGCAGCTATCCTGTTTTTGCAAAAACGCTGGGAGGATGCCAATGGTAATGTGTATGCGAAACGGATAGGGACAATGGTGACTTATTACTATCATTCTACGGATTGGAAAAATAATGCAACCTATGAGATTATGTATGGTGACATAACGAACCGTCCGGAATATAAGTCTCATATGATGCGTCTGCAAGTGACCGAAAACTATACGGTGAACAGCAAAGGTGAAAGTGTGCCTATTCATGAGGTGGCCTGGGGAGATGAAAATGATGTTCCGACTCATATGTGTCTTCAGTTCACGTCCAGTCATGGAGGAGCCTATATTGGTTCTCCGGGAAATACGCTATGGATTGACAATGTGAAACTGGTATATTAATAAGGTATATAGTTGAAGAATGGAAATAGTCAGTGATATAATTTATCATTGACTATTTTTTTTTGTTTTAATTCTTCTATAATAAATGCCTTCAGATGCCTCCTGGTGTTATATGACACTTTTATCGTTCTATAAAAAACTATGGATGAATGAAAATTTACGTGTTTTTTTGTTTGTGTTATATTAAATATCTATATTTGCACTAAATTTAGAAAGAAGGATGATGTTTATTGTCTCTTAGTCAGGTGTAGAGCATTTGGGTTGTGCTTCTATCCTGTAAGACAATTGAAATATATTATTTACTAAAATAAATTGAGATGAAAAAGGGTTTATTGTTTATTTTATTGGCAGCAGTCTCTGTATGTCTGCCTGCACAAGAAAAAGAAAATGCAGCAAAGAGTTATAGAGTGGAAACGAATCGCTTTGGTGCTAACTGGTTTATTAGTGGTGGCGTTGGCGCACAAATGTATTTTGGCGACAATGATGGTAAAGCTGACTTCGGAAAACGTCTTGCTCCGGCACTTGACATTGCTGTAGGTAAGTGGTTTACTCCGGGTATCGGATTACGTGTTGCTTATAACGGTCTTCAGGCTAAAGGTGCTACTCCTGATGCTAATGGTCCGCTTGTAGACGGAGGACAGTATTCTAATGGCTATTACAAAGAAAAATGGAATGTGATGAACTTCCATGGAGATGTAATGCTGAATCTTTCCAATATGATTTGTGGTTATAGAGAAGATCGTCTGTATTCATTCATTCCTTATGTAGGAGCTGGATTCGTTCATTCAGGAAAAGGTTCGGGTTATGACGAATTGGGTATCAATGCCGGTTTGATCAACCGTTTCCGTCTGTCTTCTGCTTTGGATCTCAACGTTGAATTGCGCGGACTTTTGATGAAAGGCGCATTCGGCAATTCAGGTCCTGAAGGATTGGCCGGTCTGACTGTAGGTGTTACTTACAAGTTTAAGAAACGTGGTTGGGATGCTGTTCCTACTGTACCAATGGTTCCGGAAAGCCAGTTGAACGACATGAGAGACAGAGTGAACGCCCTGAAGGGTGAAAACGAATCTTTGAAACGTGACTTGGTTGAAGCTCGTAACAAGAAACCGGAAGTGATCGTTAAGAAAGAAGCTGGATTCGTTCCACGTCTGGTTGTTGTATTCAATATCGGAAAGAGCAACATCAGCAAGAGAGAATACATGAATATCGAAGCTATGGCTAAGGGTATCAAAGCAACTGATAAAGTATTTACTGTAACAGGATATGCTGATAAGGGTACTGGTTCTGCTGAATACAACATGAAGTTGAGTAAGAAGAGAGCTGAAGCTGTTCGTGACCTGATGGTTAATGAATTTGGTGTTCCTGCTTCTCAATTGAAGGTTGATTACAAGGGTGGCGTAGGCAACATGTTCTATGATGATGCTAAGTTGAGCCGTGTAGCTATTGTTGAAGAATAATATACATTTGAAATAATAGAATAAAAGAGACGTTTCCTTTCATGGGAAGCGTCTTTTTTGTATTTTTGTACCCCATGAGCAGAATAGTAGCAATAGATTATGGAAGAAAGCGTACCGGAATAGCTGTGAGCGATACAATGCAGTTGATCGCAAACGGATTGACAACGGTGCCCACGCATGAACTTCTGAACTTTATCGGTGAATATATAGCTAAAGAACCGGTGGAGCGGATTATTATTGGATTGCCCAAGCAAATGAATAATGAGGTTTCGGAGAATATGAAGAATATAGAACCTTTTGTTCGTTCGCTGAAAAAACGCTATCCGGACCTTCCGGTCGAATATGTGGACGAACGCTTCACTTCTGTTCTTGCACACCGTACCATGCTGGAGGCCGGCTTGAAGAAAAAGGACCGGCAAAATAAAGCATTGGTGGACGAGATAAGTGCTACTATTATTTTGCAAACATATTTGGAGAGTAAACGTTTTTAGTATAGAACATAAGAATAACTTAATTTTTTAGTAGAGTATAAAAATATGATTTTACCTATTTATGTATATGGTCAACCTGTATTGAGAAAGGTTGCAGAGGACATAACACCGGATTATCCGAATCTGAAAGAGTTGATTGAGAACATGTTCGAAACAATGGTACATGCGGACGGCGTAGGATTGGCTGCTCCACAGATCGGTTTGCCTATTCGCGTGGTCACGATTACATTGGATCCGCTTTCGGAGGAATATCCTGAATTTAAAGACTTCAATAAGGCTTATATCAATCCCCACATATTGGAAGTTGGGGGGGAAGAAGTGAATATGGAAGAGGGATGCTTAAGCCTTCCCGGTATTCATGAAACAGTGAAAAGAGGTAATAAAATTCGCGTGAAATATATGGACGAGAATTTTGTGGAGCATGAGGAAGAGGTGGAAGGTTATCTGGCTCGGGTGATGCAACATGAGTTCGATCATTTGGATGGTAAGATGTTCATCGACCATATCTCACCGCTTCGTAAGCAGATGATTAAAGGAAAGCTGAATACGATGTTGAAGGGAAAAGCGCGCAGTTCATATAAGATGAAACAGGTGAAATAAAGATAAAAAACGTTTATATCCCTGTTAAGTAAGCGAAAAGCATTATTTTTGCTTCGTTTACAAGCATAAAATATCAATGGTAAAAAGAATCTTAACAGTTTTATTACTGTTCCCAACGCTGGTGTGTGCTCAAATAAATACGGATCGGGTGATGACTATTGCCCGAAATGCTCTTTATTTTGAGGACTATGTGCTTTCTATTCAGTACTTTAACCAGGTCATTAACGCTAAGCCTTATCTGTATGAACCTTATTTCTTCAGGGCATTGGCCAAACTGAATCTGGAGGATTTTCAGGGTGCTGAAGCGGACTGTGATGCAGCTATCCAACGCAATCCGTTTGTGGTAGGTGCTTATCAGATTCGTGGTTTGGCAAGGATTCGTCAGAGTAAATTTGATGGGGCGATTGAGGATTATAAGAAAGCATTGCATTATGATCCGGAGAATATTACCTTATGGCATAACCTGACATTATCTCATATCCAGAAGAAGGATTATAATTCTGCGAAAGAGGATTTGGAAAGCTTGTTGAAGGTGTCTCCACGCTATACCCGTGCTTATTTGATGAGGGGGGAAGTGTCTTTGCAACAGAAAGATACAATTGCTGCCTTGAATGACTTCAATAAGGCGCTTGAACTGGATAAATATGATCCGGATGCTTGGGCTGCAAGAGCGATTGTTAAATTACAGCAGGCTAAGTATGCGGAAGCAGAAGCGGATTTCAACCGTGCTATTCCGTTGAGTGCTAAGAATGCAGGAAATTATATAAACCGTGCATTGGCACGCTTTCATCAGAATAATTTAAGAGGGGCCATGAGCGATTATGATCTGGCATTGGATATTGACCCGAATAACTTTATCGGTCATTATAACCGCGGATTGTTACGTGCACAGGTAGGAGATGATAACCGGGCTATCGAAGACTTCGACTTTGTCATCAAGATGGAACCGGATAATATGATGGCTGTCTTTAACCGTGGTTTGCTTCGTGCGCAAACGGGTGATTATCGCGGAGCTATACAAGATTACACCACCGTTATCAATCAGTATCCGAACTTCTTGGCCGGATATTATCAGCGTTCGGAAGCTCGCAGAAAGATTGGAGATAAGAAGGGTGCGGAGCAGGACGAGTTTAAGGTCATGAAGGCGCAGATCGACAAGCAGAATGGTGTGACGAATAAAGATGTAGCGCAGAACAAGGATAAGGAAAATGAGGAGGAAGGCGGAGAGAAGACCCGTAAGAAATCCGATAAGAATATGAATAACTATCGTAAGATAGTGATTGCGGATGATTCTGAAGCCGAACAACGCTATACAAGTGATTATCGTGGTCGTGTGCAGGATAAGAACGTAAATATAACGCTGGAACCGATGTTCGCTTTGACTTATTATGAGAAGATGAGTGACGTGAAGCGTTCGGTGAACTTCCACAAATATATTGAAGACATGAACCGTACAGGTATACTTCCGAAACGTCTTCGTATCACAAATATGGAAGCTCCGTTGACGGAAGAACAGGTGAAAGTTCATTTTGCCTTGATTGATACGCATACATCGGCGATTGTGGAAGATGATAAGAATGCTTCGAAACGTTTTGCCCGTGCGATTGATTTTTATCTGGTGCAGGATTTCTCGAGTGCGGTTTCCGATTTGACCCAGACGATCTTGCTGGATGGTGATTTCTTCCCGGCATATTTTATGCGTGCACTGATCCGTTGTAAACAGTTGGAATATCAGAAGGCTGAACAAGCTGTCGAAACAGATGTTGTTCCGGGTGATAATAAGCGTAAAGAGATTACTGCGGTAGATTATGAAGTGGTCAGAAAAGACTTGGATAAGGTGATTAATCTGGCTCCGGACTTTGTATACGCATATTATAATCGTGCTAATGTTTCTGCCATGTTGAAAGATTACCGTGCCGCAATTATCGACTACGATAAGGCGATTGAGCTGAATCCTGATTTTGCGGATGCTTATTTCAACCGTGGACTGACTCATATTTTCTTAGGAAATAATAAGCTGGGTATTTCAGATTTGAGTAAAGCCGGTGAGTTGGGGATTGTTTCCGCTTATAATGTTATCAAACGTTTTACGGATCAATCGGAATAACATTTTTTTGATAAAAAACAGAAAACTCAAAAGATTTAGTTACTTTTGCGTTCAAATTATGAAAATATAACATCATCATATTATGATAAAGATAACATTTCCCGATGGCTCCGTTCGTGAGTATAACGAAGGAGTGAACGGTTTACAGATTGCTGAAAGTATCAGCTCGCGTCTGGCACAGGAAGTGCTGGCATGTGGCGTGAACGGCGAGACTTATGATTTAGGACGTCCTATTAATGAAGATGCTAATTTTGTTCTTTATAAATGGGATGATGAAGAAGGTAAGCATGCATTCTGGCATACAAGTGCACACTTGTTGGCGGAAGCTTTGCAGGAACTTTATCCGGGTATCCAGTTTGGTATCGGACCGGCTATTGAAAACGGATTCTACTATGATGTGGATCCGGGTGAGGCGGTAATAAAAGAAAGTGACCTTCCTGCCATTGAAGCTAAAATGTTGGAACTGGCTGCAAAGAAAGAAGACGTAGTCAGAAAAAGCATCGCAAAAACGGATGCTCTGAAAATGTTTGGTGATCGTGGCGAAACATATAAATGTGAATTGATTTCCGAACTGGAAGACGGACACATTACGACTTATACACAGGGTGCGTTTACTGACCTTTGCCGTGGTCCTCACTTGATGACGACTGCTCCGATCAAGGCTATTAAATTAACTTCTGTGGCTGGTGCTTACTGGCGTGGTCATGAAGACCGTAAGATGTTGACACGTATTTATGGTATCACGTTCCCGAAGAAGAAAATGCTGGATGAGTATCTGGTGTTGTTGGAAGAGGCGAAGAAGCGTGATCATCGTAAGATCGGTAAGGAGATGCAGTTGTTTATGTTCTCCGAAACTGTAGGTAAGGGGCTTCCTATGTGGTTGCCGAAAGGTACTGCATTGCGTTTGCGTCTGCAGGAGTTCTTGCGTCGTATCCAGACACGTTACGATTATCAGGAGGTGATTACTCCGCCAATCGGTAATAAGTTGCTGTATGTGACTTCGGGCCACTATGCAAAATATGGCAAGGATGCCTTCCAACCTATCCATACTCCGGAAGAGGGGGAAGAGTATTTCTTGAAACCAATGAACTGTCCTCACCACTGTGAGATTTACAAGAACTTCCCACGTTCTTATAAAGACCTTCCGTTGCGTATAGCTGAATTTGGTACGGTTTGTCGTTATGAACAAAGTGGAGAGTTACATGGTTTAACTCGTGTTCGTAGCTTTACGCAGGATGATGCGCATATCTTCTGTCGTCCGGAGCAGGTGAAAGATGAGTTCCTTCGTGTGATGGATATTATATCTATTGTGTTCCGTTCTATGGATTTCCAGAATTTTGAAGCACAGATATCTTTGCGTGATAAGGTGAACCGTGAAAAGTATATTGGTAGCGATGATAACTGGGAAAAAGCGGAACAGGCTATTATCGAGGCTTGTGCGGAGAAGGGCTTGCCTGCTAAGATTGAGTATGGAGAAGCTGCTTTTTATGGTCCTAAGCTCGACTTTATGGTGAAAGACGCTATTGGTCGTCGTTGGCAGCTGGGTACAATTCAGGTTGACTACAACTTGCCGGAACGCTTTGAACTTGAGTATATGGGCTCTGATAATCAGAAGCACCGTCCGGTGATGATTCACCGCGCTCCGTTCGGATCAATGGAACGTTTTGTTGCCGTATTGATTGAGCACACTGCCGGTAGATTCCCATTGTGGCTGACACCGGAACAGGTAGTTATTCTGCCGATCAGTGAGAAGTTCAATGAATATGCAGAGCAGGTGAAGATGTATCTGAAAATACACGAAATCCGTGCGATTGTAGATGATCGTAACGAGAAGATCGGTCGTAAGATTCGTGATAATGAAATGAAACGCATTCCTTATATGCTGATTGTCGGTGAAAAAGAAGCTGAAAATGGTGAAGTTTCTGTTCGTAGACAAGGCGAAGGTGACAAAGGAACCATGAAATTTGAAGAATTTGCTAAAATTTTGAACGAAGAAGTTCAGAATATGATAAATAAATGGTAACTTTGCAGCCGTTTCAGAATAAAATATTTAGTATAACAATAAAAAGATCAAACCAGGAAGTAAACGTTTTTAATGAAGAATGACACTCTAAAAGGGCAATACAGAATCAATGAACAGATTCGTGCCAAGGAAGTTCGCATAGTAAGCGATGATATTGAACCGAAAGTATATCCAATCTTTCAGGCTCTGAAAATGGCTGAAGAAAAAGAATTGGATTTAGTGGAAATTTCTCCTAATGCTCAACCCCCTGTTTGTCGTATTATTGATTATTCTAAATTTCTTTATCAATTAAAGAAACGTCAGAAGGAACAGAAAGCGAAGCAGGTGAAGGTTAATGTGAAGGAGATTCGTTTTGGTCCCCAGACAGATGACCATGATTACAACTTTAAGTTGAAGCATGCTAAAGGATTCTTGGAAGACGGTGATAAGGTGAAGGCTTATGTATTCTTTAAAGGTCGTTCTATCCTTTTTAAGGAACAAGGTGAAGTATTGTTGCTTCGTTTTGCGAATGATTTGGAAGACTATGCTAAAGTAGATCAGATGCCGATACTGGAAGGTAAGCGTATGACTATACAGCTTTCTCCGAAGAAGAAAGAAGCTCCTAAAAAGCCTGCAACAGCCGGAGCACCGAAACCTGCTGCTCCTGCACAAAAAGCAGAGAAGCCGGAAACGAGCGAAGAATAAGAAAAGGATGCGTAACGCGCAGGTATAGTGCGTTGCCATTATATATTTAATAATTTAAAAACAAGTAAGATGCCAAAGATGAAGACTAACTCCGGTTCTAAAAAAAGGTTTACCCTTACCGGAACAGGTAAAATCAAAAGAAAGCACGCTTTTCACAGTCACATTTTGACTAAGAAATCCAAGAAGAGAAAAAGAAATCTGTGCTACTCTACAACTGTTGATACAACAAATGTAAGCCAGGTTAAGGAACTCTTAGCAATGAAGTAATCAAAAGCGTAAAAGTATTATTAAAGTATTAACCGAATGCATTAGCCTGAAGTTCGCTGCGTGAAGTAGCGGCGCTAACATTCAAAAAAAGTAAAACTATGCCAAGATCAGTAAATCATGTTGCTTCAAAAGCAAGAAGAAAGAAAATTTTGAAATTGACCAGAGGTTACTTTGGTGCAAGAAAGAATGTATGGACCGTAGCTAAAAACACTTGGGAAAAGGGTTTGACTTACGCGTTCCGTGACCGTAGAAATAAGAAAAGAAACTTCCGCGCTCTTTGGATACAACGTATCAACGCTGCTGCACGTCTTGAAGGAATGTCTTATTCTAAATTGATGGGCGGTCTGCACAAAGCCGGTATTGAAATAAACCGTAAGGTTTTGGCTGATTTAGCTATGAATCACCCGGAAGCTTTCAAAGCTGTAGTTGCTAAGGCTAAAGCTGCTTAAGCATCAATAGTTTACGAGTTACAAAGTGTCAGTTACTAAGCCAGTAACTGACACTTTTCTTTTGTTAGGCGGATAAAAGGGAGTGAAAAAAATGTTAGTAGGTAAACAAATTCCTTTTTTTTCTTGTTAGTCTCATAGATTCTTATTACATTTGTGATACAAAAATATTAGCCGTATCGACTGGATCGGGAAACTCTTCAAATTAATCTGATGCACCGAGAAAGCTTCGTTCTTCAATGGCGGGCCACATCCTTCGGGACAGCTTTAAGCCGGTGGATTACAAAGAGGGCGAGCGCTCAAATCTTGTTCTATCAGAGTTTCATCACATCGTCGATGCGGCTTTTTTATATACTTTTCTATGATATTTTATTTCTCCGGTACAGGTAATTCTAAGTGGATTGCAAATCAGCTTTCCAAAGAGCAAAAAGAAGAGTTGGTTTTTATTCCCGATGCGCTAAAGAATGGAGCATTGGAGTTTAGTTTGCAGGCAGATGAAAAGATCGGCTTTGTATTTCCTATCTATTCGTGGGGACCTCCTGAAATTGTATTGAACTTTGTTCGACAACTTTCTTTAAAGGGATATAAAGGACAATATTTGTTTTTTGTTTGTTCCTGTGGTGATGATACCGGGCTTACCCAGCAAGTGCTGGCGAAGGCATTGAAGAATAAAGGTTGGGAATGTCACGCTGGTTTTTCGGTGACTATGCCTAATAATTATGTCTTGCTTCCCGGTTTTGACGTGGATAATAAAGAGTTGGAAGAGAAAAAACTAGCGGAGGCTGTTTCGACTGTCAGTAAAATAAATGCTTTGATAAGTAAGAGGGAAGAGATGTTTCTCTGTCATGAAGGGAGTATGCCTTTTATCAAGACGAGGATTATAAATCCGTTGTTTAATCGTTTTCAGATGTCTCCCAAGCATTTTTATGCTACCGATGCTTGTATTGGGTGCAAGCGTTGTGAGAAGATTTGTCCGGTGGAGAATGTTAAAGTTGTGGACGGAAGGCCTGTTTGGGGAATGGATTGCACCTCATGCCTGGCATGTTATCATGTTTGTCCGCAGCATGCGGTGCAATATGGAAAAAGGACGAAAGATAAGGGGCAGTATTTCAACCCCAATCAATCTACTCGTCTTTGATTTTAATACAGCAGTTGGATAAGTCTTCAATGATGGCCAGACTTTCTACTCTGACACCTTGTTCCTCGAGCATTTTACGGCCATTCTGAAAGGCTTTTTCAATAATGAAGCCCATTCCTACCAGATTTGCTCCGGATTGCTTGATGAGGTCGATAATGCCCAATGCGGCATTACCATATGCGAGAAAGTCATCCACGAAAAGAACATTGTCGTTCGGGGTGAGAAAATCTGCACTGATAACGACTTCATAATCACGGTCTTTGGTGAATGAGTGCACGGTGGTGCTTAGTGCATTCTGGATGGTTTTAGGAGACTTTTTCTTTGCAAATACAACTGGTAAATCCATCAGGTAGCCTGTCATGATAGCAGGGGCGATGCCGCTGGCTTCGATCGTCATAATCTTATTTACGTTTGTGGCTGCAAAACGGCGGACAAACTCAACTCCGATTGATTTCATCAGGACAGGGTCCATTTGTAAGCACTCACTGTATGGCTCTTGTCCCAACCTCTAATCTCTTTTACCTTTGTGTCGAACTTAAAAATCGACAACA
>NZ_JADMOU010000048.1:0-29142 GCF_015558905.1 Bacteroides sp. D55t1_190419_B8 | reverse complement strand
TAATAAGTTAATAATCAATCATATAAATAGAATAAAAACAGGAGTGGGATAGTAAAAAATATAATGCGTCTGCCCTGCACACATATGTAAACCATACAGCCCACATATGCAGGCTCTACAGCACACAACCGTGGGCTATAAACTTAGCGCCACTCAAATCGGGTTATTAAGCCATTATAATCCGCTTTATATGGATTCATTTCAACAAAAACAAGCCATTTTATGCTTTTTCTCCTTCCATTAGACTGTTTTATTAATGATAGATACCCTGTTTTTACTGGAGAAATAATGATAGATACCTTTTGATAAATGTATCTATCGTATGTATTGTTTTAATAATGAGAACAATATAAAAATGAATGATAGTATGATAGATATTTTATTACCTTAGTGATAGATATCACAATCTATTCAAGATGTTTTTTCAACCAAGGAAGTATCAACTCCGACTTAAAATAATGATTGGCCCCGTCCACATTCACCAGTTTATAAAACTCATTCCTATCGAGCCCTTCCGGCAGTGCCTTTATGTCTGTTCGATTATGCGGATCAGCGTATTTTGGATAATGATGTATCTCGACATTCTCCAAACGTCCGGTCATCTTATAAGCGGCACGTACTAAATCCAAATCGCGATCCAGTCCGCCTTCCGTTAATATAACAGGACGGGGAGCCAAAGAGGCTACAATATCCGGGAAATTAAATTTACGCCAGAAGTCCGGTATCAAATGGCGGATAGAATTTGGAAAAGGTCGTATACCCGTCTTGTCTGGAGCAGTCATAACCAATGCCCGTTCTTGTGTATGACACAGAAAATCATTATAAACAAAGGCGTAGATGGATGTATCCAGTGTCCCTAATACAATCAAAGGTTCTGTCCCCAAAGAAAAACCGCTTACAATAATCCGGTCTTTACGGATATAGGACTGCGTTTTCATCCATTGAAGAACTTGCATATCAAGATAAGAAGTATATCCGAGATAACTCCACCCCAATTCCAATAAGATGCGTGACACTAAATCATAGTTATAATTCCTTCCGCGTGCATAGCGTTCCAAATCCGAGGATTCACCGGCTGCCGGATTGTCTACGGCTACTGCTACATAGCCCGCCTTCGCAAAGTTGCGTGCCATTGTTACCTTGGGATTCTGATAATCATCATTCAGTTTCGGAGCAACTCCCGGTTCTCCCGCCAGCCCTTCTTTACTACCACCTGAACCGGGGATACATAGAATGGCGGGAACAGGCCGCTGTAAAGAATCGGGTATCAGGACTAAAAAGGTGGATACACATTGGGACAAAGGATAAAATTCCCATTTCTCCAGTTTGTAACCGTCACGTTGTTTGCTGTACAGCCGTTTAGGCGACGGCATATCTTTCACTTCGGGAAATTTCATGATTTCCTGCATTGACTTCCGTACTTTATGCTGCCATTCACGGAATTCTTCGGCAGTCATATCCGGCTGAAATGCACATTCCGGTTTTATGTTCGCGAGCATTGCATGGACAACTCCATAGGTACTCAGGAATCGTCCGTCTTGTCTTTCTGATTGAATGATAGTATGTTCGCTTCCTGTCACATCAGGAATTTGAGCAAGACTGTTGGCATGCACCAATAGTAATAACAAAACAGCTATTATGTTCTTTTTCATTGTAATGCCTGTATTATAAAAGTTATCTTATCATCCTTTATACTGAAATCGAGTAGGAGGAAAACGAAGTAGTTTTCTTCCTACTCGATTTCCGACCTCTCAGTCGAGTAGATAAAAGGAGTTCCACCTTAAATCTCTCACAGAACCGTGCGTGATAGTCTCCTATCACACGGCTCTTCTTATTCAACCTTATAACTTTATCGTACCTTTGGCTGGTTTGAGACCTATTTGCCAATGATAGAAAATAGCATCCCTTTCTGCAATGTTCCCAAGCCATTTCAATATTACGTACATGGGCTTGCGTCTAAAGGTTTTATATTTAGCTTTTGCCCATTTTGCAAGTAATAAATCGAAGTACCGAAGTAATTTTTGAAAAGATTTTCCACCATATTTACCATAATAATTTGCCCATCCTCGAAGTATGGGGTTAACCATTTGAGCTATGCAGTCCAGCGGAGTATGAGATTTTGACTTAAGATTCCATGAGCGCATGGTAGCTCTGATTTTTGTTGTTGCCTTCATACTTATTCTTGGTTGGAAACCTGTAAAAGCTTTACGGGAGCTTTTATGAATGGTTTTACATGGTCGAAATGTATGACCGAGAAAATCAAAAGTAACATTAGAGTGATTTTCATTTCTTCTACTTGATTTGCAATATACTATCTTTGTTTTCTCTTCATTCAGGCTTAATTTGCATGACTTAAACCTAATTATTAGTTCTTCATACAGGGATTCAGCTTCCTGTTTACTGTGACAATGACATACAGTATCATCCGCATATCTCTCAAAAGGGATTTCAGGATGATGTATCTGCATCCATCTGTCAAAACTGTAATGCAGAAAGAGATTTGCAAGAATCGGTCCTATAACACTACCTTGGGGTACACCGCAGGTCCTTTCAATCAGACTTTTGTCTGCATTCTGATATGGGACTTTGAGCCATCTTTCTATATATAATATTATCCATCTTTCTTTTACATGAAGCTTTACGGCTTTCATCAATAACTGATGGTCTATCGTATCAAAGAATTTGCTGATGTCCATATCCAAAACCCACGCATATTTCCAGCATCTCTCTCTTGCACGTCCAAGTGCATCATGAGCAGAACGGTCGGGACGATAACCATAGGAATCTTCATGAAATATCTTCTCGATTTCAGGTTCTATCATTTCAACAACAAGCATCTGTGCAATCCTGTCTTCCACTGTAGGGATACCCAATGGTCTCGTTCCTCCTGCAGGCTTCGGCATCTGAACCAGTCTGACAGGTTTAGGAACATAACTCCCTGAACTCATACGATTCCATAGTTTGTATAAGTTTCTTTTCAAATTACTGTTATACTTTTCAAGTGTGACGTTGTCAACACCTGAACCACCTCGATTTTGATTCACACGCTTGTATGCGTAATATAGTTTCCATCGGTCAATATCGAATGGTTTTGCTCCTTGCTTTTGTGTCATCCTTAATGGAATTTAAGTTGTACAATACAATTTCGCTTGAATAAGTTACCCCCTTCGCTCCATCTCCATTACAGAGAGTTCTTCACTACTACGAGGTAATCCGCCCCTGCATCAGACATCAGTATTTCTACCTTGTGTTTCTTCCACTTGTGTATTTTCCTTTGACATTCTAAAGCAGGTTCCTATGTTCCGACAGTTAGCCTACAGACAAATCATGCCGCCTTAACACCGTACATCGAATAAGCAGCAGTATAGGTATCTCTTATTCTTATCCAAGGTTTGTGGTGAAAACCAAGTTCTGATGTAGTCTAACGCACATTTCGATGCTTCATCAGCGGTTCACTTCCGTTCATCTTTTGTCTGCCTACCTGACTATTTTTTTATATAGCCTTTTAACAAGTCGTTCACTACAATATCTTTTCAGATACAGCAGCACTTGCCGGTTTACTACCGATACCTATTTACCGATAGTGGAAGGTCTGCTTCCATCTAAATGTCAGTTATGAGTTTAAGAAAACTCTACATAGCACACCACCACCGTACATGCGGTTCCGCATACGGCGGTTCCTATTTTGGGTACCATTCGAGATAATAATCCATTAGGCTAGCATAACCTGCTCTGCGCAACTTATCGTTAGACATTGCGAATGTAAGCAGACGGCTGAGTGCTACACGCCAATACCCGAGTCGAGTGTTACCCCATTGATACGCCTGCCAGTCAAGGACACCGCATTTCTTTAGATTTGTCACTCTGGTCTTGGCTCACAACCCTTCCATCCTTTATAGTGTGGCTGAGTATTTCTCTCAGCTTGCTATGGCTGACTGTATCAAAGAAACGCTCTAGATCAAGGTCAACTACATATCTGTAGCCCGCATCCACTATCTTCTGCGCTCTTCGTAGTGCGTCATGGCAGCCCCTTTTCGGACGGAACCCATAACTTGTCATGGAGAACTGACGCTCGTAAATTGGTGTCAGAACTTGGTGTATGGCTTGTTGTACCAGTCGGTCTACCACGGTAGGAATACCCAAAAGGCGTTTCTTGCCATTATCCTTAGGGATTTCAACCCTGCGGACAGGATTGGGACGATATGTCCCGTTTTACAAGGAAATTATAAGCTCATCCTTATTAGCCAAAAGCCATGGAAACAGTTATTCGCATGACATCTTGTCGATACCGCCACACCCTTTATTGCTGACTACTGCTTTATAGGCTTTATTCAGATTAGAGGGACTAAGAATAAGTTCAAACAGATGTTCCTTGTCGAATGGTACTTCCACGATGTTGTCTTCGGTCATCCACATGAAAGTCTGCACCCCCTCATACCATTCGGATTCCGTCCTATCTCTTTGATAACTCCACTACTATAACTTCTGCTGACTTCTCACGGCAAGCTTTACTCCGTACATTTCGTAAAAAAAACTAGTCCGTGAGACCTCCTCGGATAAGGGCATTATCTTTCCATCTTATACCTGCTTCATTTACACCAACCGTTCCGAATAGCTATAGGGCTTTGGTTCGCTTTGCAACCTTACCCCCAGTCAAATGCCTTATATAAAGTTTCTGTTCGTCAGGTCAGATGTTTGCTGCCGACTTCCTTCTGATTCCAACTCGCAATGGACACCATTGCCATAGGCTATGTAATTCCCGCTATTAGGGCTTACTCGGGACTTACACCCGTTAGATAATGCTCATGCCGAGCGTACAAAGACTCCTTGGCATGATTCTTCAAAAACATGCCAAGGATTTATGGAAATGAAAAGTAAGTGTCTAGTTGGCAGTATTGTCTCTCATGCAACGAACACCAAAACCAAATGTACGCTTATTTCCTTTAGGTGTATTACAATTCGTAGCATCGTAATAGAACTGTGCCCCGAAGTCTTTTTTAGTTGCGGCATTGCTCCATAGACTGATGCATCCATTACCTGCAGGAGCTACCCGCTGCAATGCTCCGTTATTGATAAAACCGGTACTAGGATAAATAGCCGTTCCGCCATTTGCAAAAGTAACGCCACCCTGTTTCGTTATATCACCTGAAGCACTGGTAGTCACAGCACCAGTTTTATGATTGCCACCGCTGACTGTCGATGTAAATCCACTCCACACATAAGGATGAGGAACACGATAGCCCGGCGGACATGGATCATAGATTGACTTTGAACCGGTAGAGCCGTCTCCACCGCTAGTAGCATACACTGTTGAATTTCCCCATAAATCATAAGCGTCTTCATTCAACCAATTATCTCCCTTAATATATTTCATCGGATATTTGGCTATATCTTCTCTTGAAATCAATGTTGTAACTGTAAAGTCCCAACTTACAACCTCATTATCCTTATCATAAACTGTGGCGTGTGCATTTGCCGCATCATCACTCGGGCCGATAATCGGGTCTTTACGCCCCCATTGATAGAACAAACCATGCGAACCTTTAGGATCAGTAGCTGCCGACCACAGCTTGTCATCCGTTGCACCCAAGTTACGATCCATCATCACAGGTGACTGAAAAGTGGGGTATGTGTTATAATCTGCATGCACAGTATACGTTTGCACTTTAGTATCCAAATCCACATCTGTAACCCAAATATGCCAACTCCATACAATCGTTCCTGCGCCATCATAAGCGGCAATAACCGCATTACCTGCCTTTAACGCCGTTTCTTCCGAACCGTTCAAGGTAAAATAGATATAATCATTTTTCAGTTTCACACCGGATATCAGGCTTCTTTCGCTTTGCCAAAGAATTGAAGCCGATGCAGGAGCTAACGGCGAAGGAGTGATACCTTTCTTTGTATCATCACCTTCTACTGCCGGAGTAATCGTTCCATTACCCATAACGGTAGCCTTAAAGCGATATTCCTGCCCTGCCTTTCCTGCCACATAGCAGTTTGCCGTTTCCGTTGCACTCAAATCAATGGATAAGTCTTCCAAAAGTGCGGCAGTCAGATTGTCCAGTTCCAAATTCAATGTGTTAATGTCACCTGCAAGTATATTGACAGAAGCAATCCTGCCTGTCAGGCTAAGATCGTCCTCCCCTGCTTTTTCAATCGCTACCTTTACGTTACATTGTTTCGCTGACAAGTCCACAGGATTCATAGACATATATCCGTGAAATACTCCGTTCGCAACGAGTGCCGGAGCATTGTCTACTCTCAACTCTATTTTTGAAGAGCCATCGGCTATAGCAAACTGACCGGTAGTAAGGTCAAATTTATAATCACCCGCCAAAGCAATGCCATCCTCCGTAGAAAACTCGATGGACTTCACTTTCCAACCGACATACTTGACCGATGTCTTACAACTGATGTCTAAATATCCCAATGCATGTCTAAAGGTCATCGGAACAGCAGTTTCCACCTCAGCAGACTTAGCCGTCGCATACATCAAGGCAGTGTTCGTCAAATGAGCGTTTGATGTGCCCGACTGTAATTGCGAGTTACTCAAAACTCCGGCCACTGCTTTCGCTGACGTATTATCCTTATTATAAGGAATGTAAGCATAGAAAGTGTGTTCTCCCGTTTCTTTGCCCCACACTACCTGTGTGTAGAACATTCCCTCGGTCTGTCCCACATAAGGAGCTGCAACTCCCACAACAAGATTGACTGTTTTTGTCTGTTCGCAGAAGAAACCAATTTTACTATCTGCCGCCCAAACTGTCTTGTTATCACCCAACTGTGACTGGCAACTGAGGAAGATCTGATTTCCTCCCGCCGGACGCGTAAAATCCGTCTGGGCATAGTCATCGTCACTGCATGCAGTGACAAGAAACGCTGCACAAAATCCTAAGACTGGAAATATATATTGTTTTTTCATCTTTGTATAATCTAAATTTTAATGAATGATATGAATCCGACAGGCGGATTAGTAACCCGGTGTCTGCTTAACCAACGGGTCTTTCGACATTACCGTAGCATCTACTGGCCACAACAAGTGCTTCTCGACAAGATCGCCCGAAACGCTAATCTGAAGAGCCTTAGCCAACTCTCCATTCTTCATACGGCGAATGTCATACCAACGCTTACCTTCACCTACAAACTCTTTGGAGCGTTCTTCCAGAATTGCATCTTCCGCTGTTTCACCACTACGGGGGTATTTATTGGCAGCATAAGCGGAACCGTATGCACGCTCACGGACACTATTGATGTAAGCGGCAGGATCACCTCCCTGCAATGCCACAATTTCGGCCAGTAGTAACTGCAAATCCGCATAGCGATAGACAGGCCAGTCGTTTGTAAACTTGCGTATGTCATTGTCCAACTCCCCTTTATATTTATTCAAGAGTATGGCTGCCGCTCCTCCGTCTACCTTATATACATCAAAGAAAGTGGCGCTACGACGGATATCGTTTTCACTGAATGTATCAAAAAAATCTTTCGCATACTGGTAGTTGGATGCAGTACCATTCAGTTTCAATGGGTTCACATTGTCACCTTTGTACTCTACACCGTCCGCATTTTCAAAACCGACCAGATTGGTATTGGTAGGATACATGAACTTGCTGAAGAAGTTTTCTTTCTCATTCAGCATATAGCGGATAACGAATATCATTTCTTTGTTATCTTTCTTCGTTACATCAAAAACGTCCTCAAAGCTGGTCTTGGAAGCAAAGCCATACTTGCCGCAATCAATGATATCCTGCAACGCTTGCTTGGCTGCTGCCAAATCGGCCGATATATTTTTTGAGTAGACGCTTGTACCGCCAATAGGTTTTACTTTACATCCCCACAACAGGATTTCGGCTCTCAACATTTTTGTTGCCGCCTTGCTCCAATAAGAACTTTTGTCTGTAGAATTGATGGTAAATGCGTCATCTGCGAAATAATCTTCCGATGCCTTGATGTCCTTTACAAGGAAATCATAGACTTCTTCTTCCTTGGCCCGCGGCTGATTCAAGTCGGAAGGAGTAAAGCTACCATCCATCACGCGTGCTGTTTCAATCAGAGGAACTCCGCCATAGGTACGGAATAGATGAAAGTAATAAAAACTTCTCAATCCGTGTAACACGCCCATATAATAGTTCTTTTCTGTTTCATTCAAGGCAGAACTGCCGGGGACGGACTGGATGGCATGGTTAATCTGCATAATGTCCATATAGAAATTGCCCCAGTTGTTTATCACATAATTAGCTTCAGTAAGATTGTTTGTCACAGCCGGCACATCGCTAATAGTCTGATTAAACAAAGAAGAGTTTGAGCCGTAAAAAGTCCCGCCTCTAAGTTCACCCATCTTGAACAATACTTCCTGACGCTCACGGACACGATAATGCAAGCCACGCACAAAGCGTTCCGCCTGATCTTTGGTACTCCAGTAATTACTGATACCGTAGGAGTCTACCGGACTCAAGTCCAAATAACCGCAAGACTGCATAGCTCCTATCAACAACACTAATAATGTATATTTTATTTTTTTCATAATACATCTTTCTTTATGATTTTAGAACATAACCTTTAATCCCATCAGAACTGTCTTAGGTAAAGCATATCCGCCCTTGTCGCCACTGGTGGTTCCATACTCGGGAGTGTAGAGACGATTGTCCGTTATGTAGAATAAATTCTGTCCGGTAAGCGTCACCGTCACTTTATCCATGAGGGCTTTTTTAGTCCACTGCGAAGGTAAATCGTAGCTCAAGGAAATCTCACGGGCACACAGGTAAGAAGCATCTTCCCAAAACAATGAAGTGTTGCGGGTATAGTTCTTTTTAAAGTTAGTGTCGTTAGTCATCAATACCGGAAGTTCCGCACCCGGATTATCTTCCGTCCATGTCTTTTTAGCCAAATCCGGAACATTGAAGTGACCGGAAGTGATACCCATGAAATATTGATAACCGCTATTCCACTTCTTGTATCCCAACGCATAGTCGAATCGGGCAAACAAGGTCAGCCCTTTCCACGTAACGGATGTATTGAAACCACCCATCCATTTTGGAATTTCATTACCAAGCTTCACCTGATCATACGTGTCGATAGTTCCGTCACCATTCACATCGTACCAGACAGCATCACCCGGAGCTAACTGCTGCGCATTTTTCTGCTGCTCAACCGTCAATTGTGCATAAGCTGCCGGACCATATACCGGTTTAGAGGGAATCTTATCTACGTAATAAGCATAGTTTGCCAAATCGGCTTCGTCACGCACAACACCCATCATTTTGAATCCGTAAATATCACCGTAAGACTGTCCTTCCTGTATTCCACCTTTCCAAACGGTTTCATTACTACCTTTGCCTTTGTAAACTTCCGTTCCGCCTTGACGGTTGTTCTCATTACCATTATCAGGTAATTGCAGGATTTTGGATTTCACAAAAGTAATGTTGGCACCTATATTCCACTTAAAGTCCTTACGGTCAAAAATACGGTAATTGACTTCAAGCTCCATACCCTGACTACGCACAGCGCCGTTGTTTGTCGTCATTGAGCCTACGCCGGATGAAGAAGCCAAAGGTACATTGGCAATCAAATCGGTAGTTTTCTTGTTGAAATAACCTACTGTCAAATCTACTTTATTAAACAGTCCTAATTCTATGGCAGTATCAAAAGAGGTGGTTTTCTCCCAACGCAGTCCGGGATATGCAATATCGTCAATCAACAGGCCGTAGATGCCGTTGTAGTTACCGGCTGTTCCATAACTACCTTGTAGTTCGTACAGTCCGATACCATTCACGTTACCATTCTGCCCATATCCCATACGTACTTTCATGTTGGAAAATATATCCAGATATTTCTCCATGAATTCCTCACGATATACGTTCCATGCGGCACTGACACCGGGGAAAAATCCCCAGCGGTTGTCCACCAGTTTGGAGTAACCGTCGTAACGTCCGGAGAAAGAAAAAAGATACTTGCTCTTATAGTCGTAGGTAGCATTCAGGAAACCGGACATGATGCGCTCCTGTGTGTGAGTGGTAGACATGTTACGGGTGGATTTTCCGTTTGCGTCCAACGGGGCAGTGAACTGCAATCCGATAAAATCATCGGAAGTAGCTCCCTGACCTGATGCCGAGAGTCCGTAGTTGTATTTGTCTATCATTTCAAAACCACCGACTGCACTGACGTTATGGTCACCGAATGAGACATTGTAATTCAGAATGGCGTTATAAGTCTGATCCAGTTTGCGCGCATAAGTAGCAGAAGCTTTGCGGTTAGAATTCAACTTACCGGGAGCGGTAGGTAACTCTTTATCAAAAGATTCAGTTTCCTTCATCCAAAGATACCACATACCGCTCAGTTTCAAGCTCAGTCCTTTCATCAAATCCACTTGGAAAGAAGTTCCCAGCGTAGTCTTGTAAGCCGTATTTCTGCGATAGTAGTAGTTCTTCATCTCATTCCAATTGGCATTTTGAGTATTATTGAGTAGTGTGATAACCGTTCCGTCCAAATTAGCTCCTTTAAAGGTCGGGGGAGCAGCAGCTACCACGCTCCAGAAATTAGCGTCGCTCATGTAGTTAGGATTGGTTTCCGAACGTGAGAAATTCACGAAACCGGAAGCTTTCAGCCAGCTCTTGATCTTATATTCACCGTTCAGGTTGAAAGACAGACGTTGGTATCCCGACTCCAATGGAAAACCTGTTTCATCATAATACCCGATACTTGAGTAGTATTTGCCTTTGTCGTTTCCACCGGAGAAAGAGACATTATAATCCTGCGTCCAGGCATCCTGCGTGTTCAACTTCATAAAATCAGTTTCCTTGAACAATAGATAATTGTCTGATGCCGGATCTTTCATCGATTGCCAACCATAATCCAAAAGATATTTATTCTTATCTGTCAGAATAGAGGTACTATAGATACCGTTGCTGCTTTTATTTCCGTCGGCAGTGATGTCATTTCCTGTACCCCATCCGTTCACAAGATTCATGTCGTCTCCGCTACGCTTTGCCGCCATACGTTCCCAATACAGATAATCGCGGGCATTCATAAAATCGTAGTTGTCGCGGGCAAAACCTTTACCGATATTTACGTTCAATGTTACGGTTGTTTTCCCCACATGACCGCTTTTTGTGGTCACTAGAACTACACCATTATTGGCACGTGCACCATAAAGTGCTGTCGCAGCAGCATCCTTCAAAACCTCAATAGATTCAATATCGTTACTGTTGATGTCGTTCATATCGTCTTTCTGCACACCGTCAATAATATACAACGGACTACCGGAACCGTTCAAAGAAGCACCTGCACGTACCTGAATGGAGGGCCCTGCTCCCGGCTGACCGGAAGTCTGCGTAACACGTACACCAGTAACCGTACCCGCCAAAGCAGTCAACGGATTGGAGCGTACACCTTTCTCCAAAACTTCGGAAGAAACTTTGGATATAGCCGCAGTCAGCTTATCTTTAGTTACGGTTTTACCATAACCTGTGACAATGACTTCCTGCAAACCTATGGCATCATCTTTCATCACTACCGTAATATTCTTACGTCCATCCACGTGAATATTCTGTTGAACATAACCTATGTATGAAAAAGCAAGAACTGATTTACTCTTTGTCAATGTTAACGTATATTTTCCATCCAAATCTGTAATAGCACCATTTGATGTGCCCACTTCCAATACGGAGACACCAATCAAAGGCTCTCCAGCAACATCTTTCACAACGCCACTTACCGTTTGCTCGACTTGTGCATATATGCTGCCAATGGAGCAAAGCATGGCCACTACCACGAATATTACTTCCCGGCAGTACTTTAAATGTATTTTTCTCATATTAAAAGAGGTTATTTAGTAGATAATATAAATAATTCCAATCTCATCCATCCGGCCGGACGAGTTGATAGTTTTTGGAATCCCGGTTCATTACCGAGTTCGGCAACAATAGCCATATCACCATCAGGCAGAAGTGCCATACATGTGTATCCTGCCGCTTTATCATAAAGCACCATATGATCTGCCGGCTCAAATGTATGCGAATGACCACCAAAGAATTTAGCTTTGGCCAAATATAGTATACCACGATCATCATGAGCTGTTGTCTCGGTAATCCCTTTCGCCCCACAGTAATACATCCAGCCATCCTTTACGATAACACTTCCCGCACAGCCTTGGGCTGGAGTTGGTAGTGCTGTCGGAGCATAATCAGAAAAAGAAGGCCATTTGGCTCCACCATCTGTACTTACATAGTTTTGACGGTGTCCATTATAACGGATATTTCCAATTAATGCACCATCAGGAGCTTCCGTTACCGTCCATTCACCAGACTTATTAGGTTGCCCGGTTTCCCATGTCACCCCGTTATCATCCGACCACATAGCTGTATTCCCGCCATTTGAAACGGTCCCAGCAGCTTCATTCACTTTGAAAGTGCGTATAGGGACAATCAAACGATTCTTATATTGCTCACTTGATGTCATTTGCACACCGGAACCGGGACCGAAGCTACCAATCATTCTTGTCGCACCGCTAAAAATTCCAATTTCCACCTCGTCTGTGAGATCTTTTCTTGTCCAATTTAATCCATCATCTTCCGAAGTGTACATGATAGCTCTATTATTATAGCCTTGTTTGGCAGACTCCTTGCCTACAGCATCCCACAAAGAGGTAAACAAAAAGATTTTCCCCGTAACTTGGTCGACGACAACAGTCGGGTCCATATATGACAACTTTGATGAAGTAGCTTGACTGGTTAAATTCTTTTCAGTCCATGTTACCCCTTTATCGGTACTACGCTTCATCAGAATATCCGTCCGCCCAGCTTTATCTTGCCAAGTTCCATAGCGAGCTTCACAAAAAACGAGTATGCTGCCTTTCTTTGTAACCGCGATGGCAGGAACACGATATGAAATGTCATTACTTGCTTTTGAATTGAATACGGTAATTGTTGGAGAAGTTATCTCCCATATCGGTTTCGAGTCAGGATCAGGGTCGGGATCTGGATTTGAATCCACAACTTCATCTGGATAAGGCACCGGACTAAAGTCATTAACATTATCATCCGAGCAGGCAATAATAGCAAACAAACTCAGAATATAACAAAACACATTAAATATACTCTTCATAAATAAAAAAATTAAAGATTAATAACAGGCACTAAAATTAAATCCAACTTCATCCAGTCATCCGGACGCTTAAGAGGTTTCGTATTAGGTAATGATTTACGAGTAAATGATTGAGTATCTGCTGTTTCAAAGATTATAGCCATTCGTCCGTCCGGTAAGAAAGACATACAGCTATATCCGGCAGCCTTATCATATAACAGTAACCCATTATCCCATTTTCTTCCACCATCCTCACTTTTATATAAAGTAAGTTTTGCACGTTCATCATATTCGGATGTCTCCGGTATTCCTTGTATCCCAGAGAAATAAAGCGTTTTACCTTTTCCCAATACACTTGCCTGACATCCTTTAGATACACCAGGCAAAGCAAGTTCCTTTACAGCCTTGCTCCATGTCTCTCCCCCATCTACACTGAATGACACCATTCGCGCTTTGGGAACACGAGCATTATAAACCAAAACTCCGGCAGGTGACTCTGCAATCTGAAATTCATCATCATTATCACCATTGCCACCCATCTTCCATGTTTTACCATGATTATCGGAATAAATAGCTACATCATGGGCTTTCTCACCAGTGACTTCAGATACACGAGCCGGTAAAATCAGTCTTCCTCTATATTTTTCACCCACCATTTGCAAACCTGCTCCCGGTCCAAAACCATAAATACGACTTCCTTTCGGCATTAATGTACCAGTCACATCAACGGGAGCAGCCCATGTACAACCATTGTCATCTGAAGTCAGCAAAATTGCCCGATTTTTGGTACCTGTGTGATCATCTGCCGGCCAAAAAGTGGTAAAAAGAAAAATTCTACCGGTAGCTGAATCTAAAAGAGGAGTCGGATCCATATAAGCGCCAGTGGTTCCCTGAGTCAAATCTTGCATAGCTGACCATGTCCGCCCATTATCTGTACTACGTTTCACTACTATATCTGTACGGCTTTTATCCTTCCAACTTTCTCTACGTGCTTCACAAAACACAAGTAAAGAGCCGTCTTTCGCTGTCAACAATGATGGAATACGATAACTATTCACATTATCATCTCCTGCTGAAAACACAGTATATTTAGGAAACTCCGGGAATTTTTTTTTTGCACCGGACTGCGCTTCTCCTTTCATACAAGAAAAGAAAAGCATAAGTCCCGCAAATAATATGTTTTTCATAATACACATAGTAATAGTTTTAGATTTTATCAGAAGAGTTACATATTACTTCACAAAAGCTCCTTGCAAAGCATGTAACTACGAATCATCATGCGAGGTATATGGAAAGGACCTTTAAAGAGATTTCCCTTAGCTGGTTGTGCCACAGTACCATCACGGTGAAGATAACCATACCATTCTCCATATTCCTTATCGGGAAAATGAGTATACGTCCAGTCACTGATTTGCTTATGCATCTGAATATATTTCTCATCCCCCGTAGCCTGATAGGCATATAAAGTGGCAATAATAGTCTCTGTTTGCGGCCACCAGAATTTCATATCCTGAGAATAGTCCTGAGCCGGAAGATTACGGCAATCACGGAAATTGATTATGCCACCAAACTCTTTATCCCATCCCCATTCCCAAGACCAGTCGAGAATCTGAAGAGCCAATTGCAGTAAATCCTTATCCCAATTGCGATATTTAGCTTCTTCCATAATGAACCAAGCGGTTTCAATACAGTGGCCCGGATTTATGACACGTCCGTTACACGTGTCAATAAATTCACCATTAGGTCCTACCATTTCAAGTAAAGCCTTAAACTCCGGATGGATAAAATATTTACGCAATGCGGCAATCGAAGCATCTATCTGCTCCGTCAATACAGGATCGTCAATAACCATCCGGATGCGAGAAGCTGTATTAATCAAGATCATCGTTATAGAATGCCCTCTTGAAGACATAGCCGGCAAATATTTAGGTTCAAGCATTCCCGGAGTATCCAGGAAATGCTGTGTACGCTTGAAGATTTCCAATGCTTTCTCAGCATATTCCTTTTCACCGGTTGCCAATGAATATTCAGCCATTGCTATTGCCGCAAAACCTTCTGAAAACACATAACGGCGCTTACGTAACGGGACTCCATCTTCTGTGACTTCAAAGAACATATGTCCATCCGTATCAAAGCAATGCGCTTCGATGAAATCAATACAACTCTTGGATGCTGCCAACCATTGGGGATTTTTCTCTATATTATTATATGCATATGCAGCTATAAACCCGAAACGTCCCTGAAACCAGACAGATTTCGTTGTATCCATCAAACTACCATCCCGATTAACGCATGTATACACCCCTCCATGTTCTTTATCCAGCCCGTACTTCATCCAGAACGGCATAATATTATTTATTATATCGTCTTTATAGGATATGGCCCACTTATTCAAATATTCTGCTGTATTCATGCTATGCGTTTTTAAAGTTTATTGCATCGGTCAAAAAAATGAATTGCCTCAAGCTCCGTTTTCATCTGAACTTCTTCTTCATCTGTCATATTCTGGAAGGGAGTACGGTTCTTACCTAAATCAAGTCCTATCAATTTCATTATGCGTTTTCCGCCAACAATATTCCCACGAAAATGGCAGATCACATTTATTACTTCCTGTGAGAAGTTCTGACGTTCACGGGCTGTTTCGATATCACCTGCCTCCCATGCTTTGATGATACCGACCAGTTCTTTACCATTATAATTGGTTGTTCCGCCGATGCCGCCCTGAGCACCACCCATAGCCAGACAAGGAAGAATTGTTTCATCCTGTCCATGCAACATATCATATTTTCCGTTTTTATATAAACGGCATTGGTTGTATTCATACATGCTCTCAAAAGTATATTTAATACCTGCAAAGTTAGGAACACGTCCGTCTACCGCTTCCAGTAATTTAACCATTGGCAGAAAAGCACCGTTGAATGCCGGAATATGATAATAATAGAAGGGAAGTTCGGGCGCACCGGATGCTATCTCTTCAATATATTTCACCAATTCTTCAATACGGCCAATCTTCGGAAAAGGAGGAGCCATAGCACCAATTCCCCATGCGCCTATTTTTTGTGCATGTTCAGCCAACATACGGCTGGCCTTTACACAGCAACTACCGACGTGCACGATTACTTTAAAGCCTTCGGGAGCGACAGCAACCCAACGCTCTGCCAATAACATACGTTCTTCTTCAGTCAGCATATAACCTTCACCGGAAGAACCATTGATAAACACTCCTTGAAGTCCGTTCTTTACCAACATCTTGGCATATGCTTCAATAGGTTCCAAATTCACTTCACCATTCTCGTAAAAAGGAGTAAACGGTGCATCGATAAGTCCTTTAATTCGTTCCATCATTTTATTTTTTATAAAGTTATTATATTCTTAATCTACCATATTATCTGTCTTCGGTCTTAAGAAATAGATTTGAAGTACCAATGCTACAGCTACCACGATACTCAGCATTGCAAATCCCTGTCCTAAACTTCCTCCGTCTGTCCACTTTCCAAGAACTTCTGTCACGGCAGCTCCCGCAAACACACCGGTCATATTCATAATTCCATAAGCCGTCGCACGATGTTTTGCTGATACAAACTGGCATAGAATAGGCATATTATTTGCGTCAAAGATTCCAAAACCAATACCAAAGAGCAATCCCGCTCCAATCACACTAACAAAACTATGTCCAAACCCAAGCAGGAGCAGAGCCGGTATAGTCATCCCCAAACCGATGGCTCCGGTATAAACACGCCCGCGAATATTTTTTTGTACCCAACGGTCAGATAAGATTCCACCTAAAATAACACCGATAAAAGAAGACACGGCAATTGTTATAGTAGATATCGGTCCCGCTTCGGACATAGGAATATTCAAGCTATCCGCAAACAAAGTCGGAAGCCAATTCTTTGTTGCCCACCCCGGAAGACTGGGAGCCGCAAAATAGAAAAGAATAATCCAAAATGCCCAATTAGTAAACAGCAGGGAAAGCCCACTTATAATGGAAGGTTTCTTCTCTTTAGGAGCATCATCTATTTTTTTGATAGATATATTATGAATAGGATTTTCTTTCAAAAACAATATAAGTACCAAAGAATAAGCAATACCTACAATGCCAAACCAATGAAAAGTAGCCTGCCAAGAAAAAGCGGCAGCAGCCGTAGCCCCAAAACCACCGATAGCCTGCCCGACATACAACCCTGTCATATGAACTCCTACAGCTAAAGAGCGGGATTTTCCCTCATGCCAGTCAGCAATCAACGATAAAGCCGAAGGAATATACAACGCTTCACTGACTCCCATGACAGCACGCAACCAGTAAAGCTCGTGAAAGTTATGAGCATACCCCATTAAAAAAGTAACCGCCGACCAGACAAAAAGACTACCGACCACCAACCATTTACGATTTACCCTATCGGCGATAATTCCCGCAACAGGACTCATAAAACCATATATCCATAAAAATATAGCCATTAAAGCTCCAAAAGCTTCAGCTTTGTTCAACTCTACGATATCTACTTTCATAGCTTCCTGCATCGTAGAAAGCATCTGACGGTCCATATAATTAAGTAGCGCTACTATCCACAGCAGACCGACAACCACCCATGGGTAAATACTTTTGTTTTTCATATAAAGTAATTTTTTATGTTTCACTCGTATTAAATCATTGCAAACATAATACTATTTTTATTTTCCTCCAAACATTTAATTAAATATTTTATTATATATTCGCTTATTTATAAATCACATAAGAAGATATAATACTTTATATATATCAAAAGGCAGCACCTCATTAATAAGAGACACCACCTTTTCCATGTTATTTTCGATACTACAAAATAAAAACAATAACAATTTATAGCCGTACTTTAGCTATCAATTTACGTATCTTGCCATGACCAATAATCGGGGCATGGGGATCTTCCGGATACACTATTACAAATTGCCCCGGAAGCAGATTAACATAAGTAGTCGGAGTATCTGAATATAAGGCGCACTCGTCCTCTTTAGAATATGCCTTAACCTCTTTTTGTAAGTCCTCCAAGGCTTTCCAACCAATTGTTTCCGCACCTTCCAACAAGATATGCACATCAATATAGTCATGATGTAATTCTAAAACTTGCTTATCAGGAGATACACATTCCAGATTTACATTATTGATAAACAAATTCTCACCATCAATCTCAATACGCCCCAAATCCGTATGAAGCAAATCATGGGTTTTCACATAGTCAAACAAGGGCTTGAACAAAGGGTGGAGCCCTTCGATACGCTGACTGTTTTGCAGATTAGATACGATCATATTTTTCCTTTCATTTATAATTAAATAATAGAAGGGCAAATATAAAAGAAATATTTAATATAACAGACGTTATTAATAAAATTATTAAATATATAGATTCTTGATTTATATATTATTCATTTTAATACAATATTCAGAAAGAGGGATAAATAAAGCATCTACTAAATTCAAATCAAACAAATCTCCATTAATAAATAAATTTATTATCTTTGCCTCAAACAATAAAGAAGGACTAAGATGAAACAACATTTACTGAAAGAAATAGAAGCAGGAACCAAGAACGCTCTTCTCAAAAAGAAGATTATTACACATTATATATATAATGGTAGTTCTACTATTACAGATTTAGCAAAAGAACTGGATCTCAGTGTCCCGACTGTCACAAAATTCATTAGTGAAATGTGCGAAGAAGGATATATAAACGATTATGGCAAATTGGAGACGAGCGGAGGACGCTACCCCAGCTTATATGGACTAAATCCCGAATCCGGTTATTTTATAGGAGTAGATATTAAAAAGTTTGCCATTAATATAGGACTGATTAATTTCAAAGGCGATATGGTAGAATTAAAAATGAATATCCCTTTTAAATCAGAAAACACTTCACAAGCACTGGAAGAGTTATGCAAACTTATTCTGCAATTTATAAAGAAAGCAGATATAGATAATGATAAAATATTAAATATCAATATAAATGTGTCCGGCAGAGTCAACCCAGAATCTGGATATAGCTTCAGCCAATTTAATTTTGAAGAGAGACCCTTGGCGGAAGTATTAACTGAAAAAATCGGATTCCGGGTAACAATAGACAACGATACACGCGCTATGACTTACGGGGAATATATGAAAGGATGCGTAAAAGGGGAAAAAGACATTATTTTTGTAAACGTCAGTTGGGGATTAGGCATAGGTATTATCATTGATGGGAAAATATATACGGGAAAGTCCGGTTTTTCCGGAGAATTCGGGCATACAAATGTATTTGACAATGAAATCATCTGCCACTGTGGTAAAAAAGGATGCTTGGAAACGGAAGCATCAGGTTCAGCTCTTCATCGAATATTAATAGAACGCATCCAGAAAGGAGAAAGTTCTGTCCTATCCAACCGGATTTTAGCCAAAGAAAATCCTCTTACTTTGGATGAAATTATAGCTACCGTAAACAAGGAAGACCCACTCTGCATTGAAATTGTAGAAGAGATCGGACAAAAACTGGGAAAACAAATTGCAGGGCTAATTAATATATTCAATCCTGAACTGGTAATCATAGGCGGAACCCTATCTTTGACTGACGACTATATCACCCAGCCGATAAAAACAGCAGTACGCAAGTACTCGCTAAATCTAGTCAATAAAGATTCAGCCATTGCGACATCCAAGCTGAAAGACAAAGCCGGTATCATTGGCGCTTGTATGCTGGCACGCAGCCGGATGTTTGAAAGTTGAATTTATCTTCTGCGCTGAGAGAAAAAGTTATCTATAAAACGAACAATATAGACCACGACAACTCCTGCGACGACTAAAACAATAATGCGACTCAACATAAATTTCGTTTTTTATATTTCACATAAATTCCATGTAAAAAAGATACCACACTCATACGAAAGAGACTCTATAGAAAAACAAAACGCTGATTATTAGTTAATAATCAGCGTTCTAATTTGAGAGCCGCTAGCCAGACTTGAACTGGCGACCTACGCGTTACGAATGCGTTGCTCTACCAACTGAGCTATAGCGGCGTTTGTCTCTCGTTTACGGCGTGCAAAATTACAGCTTTATTTGAGAAAACAAAAAGAATCCGATTATTTTTTGAGCTTATTTTTTAAATCAACTTTTGTTGACGTAATCTAAAACTTTTCTTTGCGCTCAAATTTCCCGTCCTCGGTATAATATTTCCATGTACCTTTCGGTTTATTATTTGCATACTTTCCACGAAGTTTCAAGGTACCATCTTCATAATATTCACGGTAACGGCCGTGACGTTTCCCTTCTTTTACTTCCGCTTCACTCTTCAATGCGCCTTCCGGATAGAACTCCCGCAACACATTCCCTTCAAACTTTTCGACATAGAAACGTTTCAGTTCGCTCATCTGCTCTTTCTCGGTTTCAGCATCTTCGTTCATTTCCTTATCATCTTCATCAGTAGCAATAGCAACGGCAACCTCTTCCGGTTGATATGGGCTATAATCCATCACATACTGCAAAGAAGCCGAGTGATCCTCTCCTATAATCTGCATAGTCCAGTAAGGGAATGAATACAAAACGTCTTTGTTTGATTGTATTTCATTCCATGTGGCAGGATTCATCATCGGTTTCAACTGGGAATAAAACTTGCGCACATCTGTATATAAGAAAATGGTAGAACTTGATTTTAAATATGACAGTGCATTTTCAAAACCCGGATTATTTTTCAATAAATTCTTCTGCTCGTAATCTTCTACAAAGGAAAGTAAAGAAGCAGCTTTATTACTAAAAACGACATAATCGTCAACATAAGTATAGTATGGCTTCTCAAATTTATCAAATAGCTTCCCAAAAAACAAGCGGAAAAAGCCTTTCATCTCGATATAATTAATCTCGAAATCCTTATAATTAGCAGTCTTAATCTTAACCGGAGTACGTCGCTTAATCTTCTTTTCAATGAATTCCATGTTCTTACGGGCATCTTTAATACTTTTAGCCCTGATAGCCAGAATCAGTTCGGGATCATGCCCTAACAAACCTGGTTCGGATTGCGTAATAGCAAACTCTCCTGACATCCAACTCAAGAAGTTTTCTTCCAAAGATATACCGAATAGCCCTTCTATCTTTTTCCGGGAACTTTGATAAGAATCATACAGCTGTTTATTGTGAACCGACAGTGCATTCTCCAATTCCTTTACAAAAGTTACCGGACTATTGAAACCTATATTCGTATAAAGAGCTGTCCGCCCGGACAGAATCTCATGCGCTTTCATTTTATGTTTTCCCGAATTCAACAAAGCAGTGACATAAGGATCGGCAGAATCTTTTTTCAACGTATATCCTTTCACCTCCATCCTTTCCTTATTCATATTTAAATAAAGTCCCGCAAAATTCATGGAATTGCTAAACAGATCGATATACTCATTTCTTGTACCTAAATAAATAGACATAAATTGAGGTACACGCGCATAATTGATAAAGACCCTGACAAGCCCCTTACCGGAAACCAACTTCTCTGTTTCAATAAAAGACTGATCAAGCCCGATTTTAGGTTTATTACGAGAATCAATAGCCGACTCGACAAGTCCAGATGTATAAGAACCGACCAAATGATTATCGACAAAAGCAATATAGAAAATATCCCTCGTCTCGGGATCGCGCATTTCAAGGATATTAATACCATTATGCATCCGGTTAGTCACAGTAAAACCACTCATAACCAATACGGTTTCAACCTGGTCTTTCAATAAGTCCATCTTTGATGTCTTCTGCATATCCAGGATAAGTAGAAAATCCCAATTAGTGGGACGAGTCTTATGGAGCGAAATAAGCATATCCCGCTCACCAACAAGCGACAATAATACCTTATTGCTTTTGACAACGGAATCCAGCTTCTCCACACTTTGCGTCACCTCCTCAAAAGATTTCGCTTTCTTCAGGCATTGCCACGTCTCGCTTCCACTAAACTTCTCCCAATCTTCAATCGGAGCCGATGACTGAATAATAAATGCCGCATCTTCCGGAACCAGATAGATCTGCTGAATATTCCGATCAGGCGAGACAAATAAATAAACCACGGAATATACAACATATACCGCCAAAGCCAATACAGCCACAACTAAAGTCCTCTTCACAATTTTCGAGGTACTTTTTTTCTTCTCCGGACCTACATTTTGTTCTTCTTGCCCGCAATTTAATTCATCCATTATTGAGTTGTTATAAACTTGAATGGACAAATATACAAAAAAAACTATTCTGAATAAAACATAAACCATTGACTCGTATCGTAAATATGTACTAACTTTACCGCATGAAAAAGAAATTCCAACTCGAAGTTCCGGGAGGAGCCGATAAGGTCTTACTTCATACCTGTTGTGCTCCTTGTTCATCAGCCATTATTGAATGTATGATGCAACATCACATTACCCCTGTTATCTATTATTGCAATCCTAATATCTATCCGCTGGAAGAGTATATGATAAGAAAAAACGAATGTACACGCTATGCCCAATCATTGGGATTGGAGATAATAGATGCTGATTACGATCATGAAAACTGGCGATGTCATATAGCAGGAATGGAGCAGGAACCCGAAAGAGGAGGACGCTGCCTACGTTGCTTTAAACTACGTTTATTGGAGACCGCCCGTTATGCACACGAACATGGCCTTTCCGTAATAACCACAACGCTTGCTTCCAGTCGTTGGAAAAGTCTGGAGCAGATTAATGAAGCCGGACAATATGCCACTGCTCCATACCCAGATGTCACATACTGGGAGCAGAATTGGCGGAAAGGCGGACTTAGTGAACGACGCATTGCCATCATTAAAGAGTATAACTTCTACAACCAACAATATTGCGGTTGCGAATTCAGCATGAGAAAAGAAGAATAAAACGAACCCGACATCAGCAGCTAACCAATGAATCGAAGTAAAAAAGGTAAAAACAGAAAGCTATTCAAAAAGAAATCACATTCCAATAACAAGTTAGGATGTATCATCGCCATCATTGTGCTCATTCCTATTCTTTTTGGCGTCTATTTGTATTGCCAACAGATTAATATCCAGAAAAATAATGAACTGCAAACCGATGCTTCCCTTCAAATTCCACTTGGCAAAGATCTGGAGACACCCATATCATTAGCTCCCCGGCAAGAACAAATCATCCGGCATAGCGGATATACCGTATCATATAACAAAGATTTAAAGATCCCCAACTGGGTCTCTTACGAATTAACCCGGGAAGAAACCAGAGGAAAAGAAAAAAGAGGCAATCGTTTCATTGCCGATCCATTAGCGACAGGTCCGATTGCCACGAATGCCGACTATACCCGTTCAGGATATGATAAAGGCCACATGGCTCCTGCAGCAGATATGAAATGGAGCCCCGAAGCCATGAAGGAATCATTCTATTTCAGCAATATGTGTCCACAACATCCACAGTTAAACAGAAGAGGGTGGAAAAATCTGGAAGATAAAATCCGGAATTGGGCCATAGCAGATAGTGCCATTATTATTATATGTGGACCTATTATTGAAAAACAGCCTAAAACGATTGGAAAAAATAAAGTCGTAGTACCTCAACAGTTTTTCAAAGTAGTCCTATCCCCTTTTGTCAAACCGATACGGGCCATCGGCTTCTTATTCAACAACGAGCAGGCAGTAGAACCTCTATCTTCATATGTAGTCACAGTGGATAGCATCGAGAGCCTGACTAATATGGATTTCTTTGCCCCCCTGCCCGACGAAATAGAAAACAGGATAGAAGCGGACGCTAATTATTCCTTATGGCCGAACTAACTTGCAAAACTCATTCAGCTGAAACGAATTTATCTCCATACGCCAATAGTATTCTGTTACAACAGTCCTTCACCTTATTATAAAAGGATGCCGTAGCGATTCTAACGGTTTCACACGGTATCATCAAGTAATTCAATTAGTCCCACATGTTATGGGAAAGTATTCTTTTATATTGTGGGAAAGTATTCCCACAATATATGGAACTAATGGAGTTACTATACAAAAAAGGAAATACTATAAAGATCCGGATAAATCAAGAAAGGTGAAACGCAAGATGAAGAAACAGCTTCATAAACCGCACCAAAAGAAAACAAACTTTTGATGCGGTCGCCCTGTGATTCATCATGTAAAGAGAACAATCCTATCCAAATTCTTTTTATCTTTGGCGAACTTTTTAAATATACCTCAAAAGATGAAGAGAAAAAAGAGAAACATTCTATTATCCATTCTAATCGGAGCATTCCTCCTTTGTGCAATTGCCGGAGGCACCTTTTATTACTATCTGTTTGCTCCTCAATTTCATCCATCTAAAACTGTATATATTTATGTAGACCGGGATGATACAGCCGATTCTATCTACCATAAAATAAAAGAATTCGGGCACGTCAATAAGTTCGCCGGATTCCGGTGGATGGCAAAATACAAAGATTTCGATCAGAATATCCATACCGGACGTTATGCCATTCGCCCCAATGACAATGTCTATCATGTATATAGCCGCTTTTCCAGAGGTTATCAGGAGGCGGTCAACCTTACTATCGGAAGTGTCCGGACATTAGACCGATTAGCACGAAGCATTGGGAAACAACTCATGATAGACTCTGCCGAAATCGCCAGCCAGTTATTCGACTCTACTTTCCAGGCTCAAATGGGATACACAACCATAACACTCCCCAGCCTTTTCATACCTGAAACCTATCAGGTATATTGGGACATGAGCGTAGACGACTTCTTTAAACGAATGAAGAATGAGCACGAACGCTTCTGGAACAAAGAACGTCTGGCACAAGCCACCGCCATCGGCATGACACCGGAAGAAGTCAGCACTCTTGCTTCCATCGTCGAAGAAGAAACCAACAACAATGAAGAAAAGCCAATGGTAGCCGGATTGTATATCAACCGTTTACATCAAGATATGCCTCTGCAGGCAGATCCTACCATCAAATTTGCACTGCAGGATTTCGGTCTGCGCCGAATCACCAATGAGAATTTGAAAGTCAACTCCCCCTATAACACCTATATAAATACCGGACTGCCTCCAGGCCCCATCCGTATCCCTTCTAAAAAGGGAATAGACAGCGTATTGAACTATACCAAACATAACTATATCTACATGTGTGCCAAAGAGGATTTTTCCGGAACTCACAACTTTGCATCCAATTATGCCGACCACATGGCAAATGCAAGAAAATACTGGAAAGCCCTGAATGAAAGAAAGATTTTCAAGTAAATTTGTAATAAAACGAACGGAAAAGCCTATCTTTGCCCGATAGATTAACAAACTGTGATCAACACTAAATAAAAGAAATATATATGAGCAAGCAACTCTTACTTGGCGATGAAGCCATTGCACAAGCTGCACTGGATGCCGGACTTTCTGGTGTTTATGCCTATCCTGGTACTCCTTCAACTGAAATTACGGAATATATTCAAATGGCCCCAATAACGACCGAACAGAATATACACAGCCGTTGGTGCGCCAATGAAAAAACAGCGATGGAAGCTGCGTTGGGTATGTCATTCGTTGGTAAACGGGCATTAGTTTGTATGAAGCACGTAGGTATGAATGTAGCTGCCGACTGTTTTGTCAACTCTGCCGTCACAGGCGTGAAAGGCGGATTGATGGTGGTAGCAGCAGACGACCCCAGTATGCACTCTTCGCAGAACGAACAAGACAGCCGTTTCTACGGAGATTTCTCACTGATCCCCATGTACGAACCCAGCAATCAGCAGGAAGCGTATGATATGGTATACAGTGGCTTCGAATTCTCTGAAAAATTGGGCGAACCGATCTTGATGCGTATGGTAACCCGCCTTGCACACTCCCGCTCCGGAGTAGAACGCAAAGCACAAAAACCACAGAATGGCATCTCTTTCAGCGAAGATCCCCGTCAGTTCATCTTGTTGCCGGGAAACGCCCGCAAACGCTACAAAGTATTGCTTGCCCGCCAAGACGAATTTATCAAAGCCTCGGAAGAATCACCTTATAATAAATATACAGATGGTCCTAACAAGAAGTTAGGAATTATCGCTTGCGGTATAGGTTACAATTATCTGATGGAAAACTATCCTGAAGGTTGCGAATATCCGGTACTTAAAATCGGCCAGTACCCATTGCCTAAAAAGCAATTACATCAATTGATTGACTCCTGTGACGAAATCCTCGTTCTGGAAGACGGACAACCATTTGTAGAAAAACAATTGAAAGGTTATCTGGGCATCGGCGTTAAAGTAAAAGGACGCTTGGACGGCACTCTGTCACAGGATGGAGAATTAAATCCGGACTCTGTAGCCCGCGCCGTAGGCAAAGAGAATAAATCGGAATTCGGCATTCCTTCTGTCGTAGAAATGCGTCCGCCTGCACTTTGCGAAGGTTGCGGACACCGCGATATGTATATCACATTGACCGAAGTTCTGAAAGAAGAATACCCATCTCATAAAGTATTCAGTGACATCGGCTGTTACACGCTAGGTGCGAATGCTCCTTTCAATGCAATCAACTCATGTGTAGACATGGGTGCCTCCATCACGATGGCAAAAGGTGCGGCTGACGGAGGTCTTTTCCCGGCTGTAGCTGTCATCGGAGACTCCACATTCACTCATTCCGGAATGACCGGACTACTAGATTGTGTGAACGAGAATGCCAGTGTAACCATCGTCATCTCCGACAATGAAACTACTGCCATGACAGGTGGACAGGACTCTGCCGGAACCGGACGTATCGAAGCGATCTGTGCAGGTATCGGAGTAGATCCGGCTCATATCCGTGTCGTTACTCCGCTGAAGAAAAACTATGAGGAGATGAAGCAAATCATTCGCGAAGAGATCGAATATCGCGGTGTATCTGTCATTATTCCACGCAGAGAGTGTATCCAGACATTAGCACGCAAAAAAAGAAGTAAGTAAGCCATGAAGAAAGACATTATATTATCAGGAGTCGGTGGACAGGGAATTCTGTCTATTGCTACAGTGATCGGCAAAGCTGCCTTGAAAGAAGGATTATATATGAAACAAGCAGAAGTGCACGGAATGAGCCAACGTGGAGGAGATGTTCAATCCAACCTCCGTATCAGCGACCAGCCGATTGCTTCTGACTTGATCCCATCAGGTAAATGCGACCTTATTATTTCATTGGAACCCATGGAAGGATTGCGCTACCTCCCCTATCTTAGCCCTAACGGTTGGTTGGTGACTAACGAAACTCCGTTTGTCAATATCCCCAATTATCCGGAAACAGACAAAGTAATGGCAGAAATCAATAAGCTGCCTCACAAAATTGTGTTGAACGTAGACAAAGTAGCCAAAGAAGTAGGCTCCGCCCGTGTTGCCAACATTGTCTTATTGGGAGCAACGATTCCATTCCTCGGCATCAATTACGAGAAAGTGCAAGACAGCATCCGGGAAATCTTCCAGCGCAAGGGAGAAGCAATTGTAGAAATGAATCTTAAAGCATTGGCCGCCGGCAAGGAAATTGCAGAAAAGCTAATGTAATAACAGACATTATCATGAGTACACAATACTGGGAAGAAGAACTAGAAACCATGAGCCGGGAGAAGTTGCAGGAATTACAACTTCGACGGCTCAAGAAAACAATCAATATAGCTGCGAACTCCCCATATTACAAAGAAGTTTTCAGCAAACATGGCATCACAGCAGATAGCATACAATCATTAGACGATATCCGCAAATTGCCCTTTACTACCAAAGCCGATATGCGTGCCCACTATCCTTTCGGGCTGGTAGCAGGTGATATGAGCAATGATGGTGTACGTATTCACTCTTCCAGTGGTACTACCGGAAACCCGACAGTTATTGTTCACTCACAGCACGATCTCGACTCCTGGGCCAACCTGGTAGCCCGTTGCCTATACGCAGTAGGAATACGCAAGACCGACGTCTTCCAAAACAGCTCCGGATATGGTATGTTTACAGGGGGGTTAGGCTTCCAATACGGTGCAGAACGCCTGGGCTGCCTGACAGTTCCCGCTGCAGCAGGAAACAGTAAACGACAGATTAAATTCATCAACGACTTTAAGACTACCGCTTTACATGCTATCCCCAGCTATGCCATCCGCCTTGCCGAAGTCTTTCAGGAAGAAGGACTTGATCCCAAAGGAACCACACTGAAAACGCTGGTTATCGGTGCCGAACCTCACACCGACGAACAACGCCGGAAAATAGAAAAGATGCTGGGCGTAAAAGCATACAACAGCTTCGGTATGACAGAAATGAACGGCCCCGGCGTTGCTTTCGAATGTCAGGAACAAAACGGAATGCACTTCTGGGAAGACTGTTATCTGGTAGAAATTATCGATCCTGAAACAGGAGAACCCGTTCAGGAAGGAGAAATCGGAGAATTAGTGCTTACAACTCTCGACCGTGAGATGATGCCGTTAATCCGCTATCGCACCCGCGACTTAACCCGTATTCTTCCGGGGAAATGCCCCTGCGGCCGCACGCATATCCGTATCGACCGTATCAAGGGACGCAGTGATGATATGTTCATTATCAAGGGAGTAAATATCTTCCCGATGCAGGTAGAAAAGATACTCGTACAATTCCCCGAATTAGGCAGCAATTACCTGATTACACTGGAAACGGTCAACAACCAAGACGAGATGATCGTCGAAGTAGAATTAAGCGACCTTTCCACTGACAATTATATTGAACTGGAGAAGATCCGCAAGGATATAACCCGCCAATTAAAGGATGAAATATTGGTGACTCCCAAAGTTAAACTGGTAAAAAAAGGCTCTCTCCCACAAAGCGAAGGAAAAGCCGTCCGAGTGAAAGACTTAAGAGACAACAAATAACGATTCAAAATTCCATGTGCTAATATACCAACCGCTGTTCACCATGCGGAATGGAATATTAGCACATTATTTAATTAATATCATACAGCATGCAATTACTTAAAAAAAGAATTCTGCAAGACGGAAAGTGCTACGAAGGAGGTATCCTGAAAGTAGACGGTTTTATTAATCATCAAATGGACCGTAAGCACTCATTGTACGGCTATAATACCCACAAAGGTATTGTAGCCCACATTGAGTTGTATTTTTGATTAATAATT
>NZ_JADMOU010000047.1:0-30520 GCF_015558905.1 Bacteroides sp. D55t1_190419_B8 | reverse complement strand
ATGACAATTCCACTGTAAGGATGTGCAAAACCTAAGTTTCCGTTAGAATACCCCGGAATTACTTTTGAAAAGGGAATGGTACAACGTGGAAAAAACAAATGGCGGGGAAAAGTCACAGTACCCTTCATTCTGTCTAGTACAAAACGACGGGAAGGAGCAAGTAATCCGTTTAAAAGCAGAAAAAAAGAGGCTACTATTCCTCCACTTATGGGAGGTGAATAAAGATCACTAGATGGATCATTTATTTCTCGATAAATGACGATTATTCCTACGCATGAAAGAATCCCCCCGATGACTATCAAAGTACTCCGGATTAAGGAACTCGGATTGAAGACGAAAAATTTATCATCAGCTCTTTCTACATTTATGCTATCGGCAAGCTCAGCCGTTAATACAGTTGGAAAGGGATATATAATATGCTCCATCATTCTGCTTTTCCCCATCCATATCTTTGTTGCGATTAATACACCTACCAAAATCAGTCCTATTGACATCAAAAATATCATTCCGGATACGAAAAGTATTAATAGCTTACCCCATACATACTCAAAAATCCATAGCTCCTCATAAGGCCAATTGGTAAAGCGCCACATTCCATTACAACAAACCAAAAATACCGGAATTCCGCATAGCAATACAATGATGCCAAATATTATTCTGATTGTAGAGGGACGGTTTCTATCTGTTTCCATTTCCATACCTGTTTCTATTTTTTTCAAAAATCCCACACATCTTTACTGTCCGGAGATATAAATACTTGTTCTAATACAGTCTTTGCTTCGTGATAAAGAAGCCTTCTTGCATCTAAAGGTACATTCATCTCTTCCATATAGGGATTTCTTTCTCAATTTCAGTATGTTCCTGCTCCTTCTTATTTCTGTATTTCTCAAATTCCGGCATATCCGGCAATTCCTCTTCCTCCATGTATAGTTGTATGAAGCGGGCAAAACGTCTGGCTTTATCCATATCACCGTCCATCAAGGAAACTCCACTTAACAGACTGGGTGAATTGGAATTGGAAATTATTATACTTGACACACACACCAGCGAACCAGGCCCCATGTAATAACGAATCGTGAGTTCAGCCTGACTATAAGGTATCGTTTCTTTTTTATGCAGCAGAAGTCGTCCTGGTATAGTTACGGTCCTGGAAACACGATCAAAAACAATCCGCCGCCAAGGCTGTAGAATGGCACTTATTCCTGGTGTCAGGATGAGCAAGTACAACTCAAGAAGCAGTAATGTACTTCCATAATCTTCAGTTGTAAGTTTTGAAGGAGTGGCATCTGCAAAATAGACCAGGGCTAAAAAGATAATAAAAAGGAGCAAAAACAGAAAAATCCTCGCCAATACGTCATCATTATCAATGACAATCTGTTTGTCATCACACCGGCTTAAATATTCAGGCTCTACCAAAGTTTCCGAAGAATCCGGCAAACATTGCGTATTTCCCGTACTTTCGCCATTTTTCAGAGGTATCCGGATAGCCAGATTCCGGGCTTCTTTAGACAGGATGTACATAAACAGGTAAATCCCACCGTTAATGGCTATCAATCCAAGCATGACATTGGTGAAGGTATTACGTATATCTGACAGCGTGACGAATATAAGTAATGGGAAGAAAGATATAAATGTGCCCCACAACATGATATGGGATTTGCATATACGCCACCTTTCCTTTCTCCACTCAGCCTCTCTACGCTTGACATCGGCTATGATTTCACGCCTCGATTGCTTGTTGCTCTTTTTTTTCCGTTGCTTCATTTCATCTGTTTTCTTGTCATATATATACAGCTAAAGCCAACCAATTATTCAATTTGATATTTATCAAAAATGGTAAAATTGCCAAAATATTACCTGCTTGGAATAGGGATATTATAATATTTACTCTTTGTTACCCTCCGAATCATATCTTTCAATGGTATTCCAGCCTCCGCCCTTGCGCTCGGCAACCGATTTGAGCTTGCCGTTAGCGTAATACTCCTTGCGATAGACCTCGCTATCAGCTTCACAACGGCCCTCTTCCCGCAACTTTCCGGTATCAAAGTAACGTTTATATGCTCCTTCACGCTTACCGTTCTTGAAAGTATATTCCGATTTACATTGGCCTGATCCAAAATAAAATTCCTTTGTTACTCCGTTCAATTTGCCATTGAGGTAGTTTGACGACTTTTCAGGAGTGCCGTCAGTGAAATAAGTAATCTCTTCTCCATTCTTTTCATCGTTTCTGTAAGTGGTGGACTTTTCGGGCTTGCCGCCTTTACCATATCTAATCCAGACACCCTCTTTTTTGCCGTCTTTATAGCTACTTTTGCTACGGGGCTTGCCGTCTTTCCACGTTTCGCTCCACTGACCATCGGGCAAGCCGTTCTTATAGAAACTGATGCGAGTCACATCACCTACGTTGCCCGACAAATGTTCAGTCCATTTGCCATCGCGTTTACCGTCTTTATAACATTCGTCGAGCGTCAGAGTGCCGTCGCTGTCGTATCGGCGGTCATAACCATCTTCAATCCCTAACTTATATACTTTTTCTGTTTCAACTTTGCCGTTCGAGTGATATGTCCTGCTCACGCCATCCACTTTGCCGTCTATAAACGTTCGCTCACTTTGCACGGTCTGTCCGTCACCATAATAGCGCTTGTATAATCCATCCCTGTTTCCCTCTTTGTAACGGCACTCTTCAAGTAGTTTGTTCTCTTTGAAATGTCGGTAATTACCATGATACATGCCATCCTTAAAGTCAGCGAGAATGTACTCCGAGTGGTAGCCGTCAATCAGGCGGTGAGAGCCGTTGAGCGGGGTCTTTTCTTCATTATTCAAGCGAAAGAGCATCCGACCATCCCCATAGTTGATAACAGTGATTTCTTCTATTTGGTAAACTTTTTCCTGTGCCGTACTCGTGAGTACCATTACTCCGAAAAGGAGCAGTAACATAATTTTTTTCATATTTTTTTATTGTATTACTTGAGTTTCATTTAATTAGTGTATAGTCCTTTTGCCCGTCCAGGCAACCTGCAATTCTTGGTTGCTATGACGGGCTAATACTCAACCGACAAAAGTAATACAAATAAATTATAAGAAAAGTATTTTGCTTATAAATATAATATACATTTTAATTATTATAGGATTTGAGCTAAATTAATATGCCTGTGATTCGGATGAGCACATAACTAAACTGCCCTCAATCTATTGATTTATAGCTGAATATTATTTCATCCGAATCCTTTTAAAAATGGAAACATGATTATCCCAATCGCATTGTACGAAAAAGAAATATAGCCATATTTGATATGGCTATATAAAAAGTTGTACCGTGGTTACTTTGAGAGCAACATTTTCAAGTCATTCTTGCTGATGCCCATGTATTTGCATACCTTTAACTCGCTTATGCCGTCAGCCAGCATTTGCCGGACTGCGTTTCTGTCTCTTTCATACGCTTCCAATCTATTGAAAATGGTATCAGTCAAAAAGTCTATTCCCTCTGAAAAGGCTTTTTCTCCTTCCGGGGTATTAAAGTCTATCGTGCAGATTTGGGCACACTCCTTATGAAGTATCAAATAGTAAATTCCTCCGACTAGGATTGCAGCGATACTTTTAATATTTACTTTTGCAGGTTTAAACAGCGTTTCGTAATATGTAATCAAATTAAGGTTCATGACGTCTCGCGTTTCCGCCGTTCTTTTTGTGGTATCATTGACAACTGACATTTCGTAAAGCAACAGCTTTTGCATAACGGGATTATCTGACAAGTTCTTGAAGAGTATCTTGAGTGTTTCAGCGAAGAACTTTTTAGGTCCCAATACATTCAAGTTGGAAATATCGATGGCATTGTTTATCCAGAAGTCATATTGCTTGGCAAGTTTGTCACAGAGATTATCCATCGAACCGTATCTTCTATAGAATACGTTGGCTTCCACCCCTGCGGCTTTCGTCAAGGTGCTTAGATTGACATTGCCGAAACCCTGTTCCGCCACGAGTTTTTCGAGTTCGGACATTACATCCCTGTCTAATTGTTCATTAGTCCGTCTGTTTCGAGTTTTTTTCTCTTCCTGCTTCATTCTTATATTGTATTTATACTGGCTATATCTGCTTTTCTATAGATGGTTTTATTGCAAATATAGGTGTTTTACACTTTACAAGCAATATATTGGTGATAAAGATAACGCCAATGGTGGCTTGATATTTAGATAAGAAAATAACGGGATAGTAATGTAACTTTGTCCTCACTTGGCTTTCTGTTGGTTTCGGATGGCGTTCTGTTCTTTTCTTTCTCTCGCCTAAATCGCTATTTGTCAGCCTTATTACTACGCTTTGCGCTAAGTCTCAATTTTAATTCATATCTTTGTTCAGGATACGAACAATATAATACAATGAAGAAAATACTACTGACTGACTCTCATAAAGATAAGCTGTTTCAAATCCCTCTTTTTCGGGATTTACCTCTGAATATCAAACTTTCTTTGCTTGAAAAGCTGGAATTTGTAGTCTATGCAGCAGAAAAAAAAGAGATCGTTGTAACACAAGGTACTCCATGCAATAAACTATATGTATTATTGGAAGGTAAACTACGCACAGACATTATAGACGGACTTGGAAACGAAGTGATGATTGAATATATTATTGCTCCGCGCACCTTTGCCACTCCGCACCTCTTCACTTCAAACAATACATTGCCCGCCACTTTTACCGCTCTCGAAAACAGTGTGGTGTTGATGGCAACCAAGGAATCGACTTTTAAGGTTATCAGTCAGGATCCACAGGTTCTTCATAATTTTCTTTGCATTGCCGGTAATTGTAATATCTGCACAGTGTCCCGCCTGAAACCTCTTTCACGCAAAACCGTGCGGGAAAGATTTATTGTTTATCTATATGAACATAAGAAAAAAGATTCATTGGTGGTAGATATCATGCATACTCAATCCCAACTTGCCGAATACTTAAATGTATCACGTCCCGCCCTATCTAAAGAAATCAATAAGATGATTAAAGAAGGGCTTGTCACTATGGAAGGAAAACGAATAGTGATTTTAGATCAAATAACTTTAGAGAAATATCTGTAATAATCTATTCCATAACAATAAAGATAATTATCAGGGAAGTCTCTAAAACAAAAAATCATCCTTACTGCAATATGTATAGTAAGGATGATTTTATAAACTCAAAACTTTTCAAAAATTCTCTCTCTATTTAATTCTTATTATTTCCTTGGATTTACCATTTTACAAACAATATTTTCGGATTGATATTCAATGATACCCAACCCCAGTCCTGCCAGCTTTTATGATTACCTGTTTTCACAATATCCATTGTCTTCGTGCCACGCATAAAAGAATATCCGGCAGAGAGTTTCACATCTTTCATGATTGACCAGTTTATCTGATAATCAACTTCCGAACCTAATGATTTCTTTAAGTCCTGAACTTTAACTGCTGTACTAAAGTAATGGTAATTGAGTTCCATATCCACCTTGTCAGATAGACGGAAACGACCTCCGATACGAGCATCCATCAATCCCGGTGCATAACCGTTCGCAAATGTAGAAGCATAAAAATAATCCATTGCTCCATAGAATTTATGATGGGTTCCATAAAGAGGATCAAAAGCCTTATACTTACCGCCATTTCCTTTATCACCGCTTAAATAATCAAAACTAGCCACGGCTCCCCATGTCTGATTAAAGGTATAGGCGGCTTGTATGCTTCCCATCAAAGCTGAAACTTTCTCCGCAGCTTTATTCTTACCCATCTGATAGTAGAAAGCACCATCCAGATTCCAGTTACTATTCTTATAAGTGAGGTAAGTACCCATTGTTTGTAAATAGCGGGTATGAGAATCATCCGTGGCTTTATCACCCGTTTCCAATCCCAGATTCATAAACAATAAAGAAGCTCCGAACGGAACATTATCCGCTTTATAATGATACCAGACGGTTTGCATATTCTTATAAGGCTGTCCGGTAGAAGAATCATAGTAAGTACCTCCACTTGTTCTATTGTCATTATTCTGGTTAAAAGCAAGAATCAGATGCACTTCATTATTTTTGTTAGCATATCCCAGCTTCAATGCATCGTGGTAACGACCCGCTACATTCCAATCCAGTCCTCCCAAAATACGTTCATCATCATAAATCAATGACTGACGTCCCAGTTGAGCAAAGAACCCTTCACCAAAGTTCAGTTTCGCCCAAGCCTCATTCAACATAAAACGCCCATTCTTCTCAATCTGCGGGTCTTGTCCCCAAACACCGACATGCTGTGCCGACATCTTTAGTTCCAGATCCGAACGTTTATAATCCATCGAGAGGCGTGCACGGTTATTGATGAAAGATGTAGGGGCTACCCCTTCATCCCGTGGAGTCAATGCACCATTCCGATACTCCGCACGAGGTCTGATTTGCATAGACATCGTAAATTCATTCTCTTTCTCCGTGTTTTGTGTATATGCCATGCTTGGCAACAGCATAAGCAAGAATGACCAATAAAATGTTTTCATTGATATTGAAGTTTTAGTGATTCGATATTTCAATTTAAATTATAAGTATGCACACTGACTCCCTGTGCGGCCGGAAGGTAATTGATTCCATACCAGCACATTTGCAACAGGACAAATGATACTAACAGAATAATCAACGCAGGACGTGCCTTCAATGGCTTGCCTAATCTGAAATGGATATACACCAGATAAGCGAACCAGGTAGCTGCCGCCCAAGTTTCTTTCGGGTCCCAAGCCCAGTAATGCCCCCAGGCTTCTTTTGCCCAGATAGCTCCGGTAAGCATACCTAATGTCATAAATGCCAGACCTACATAGGTGAGGTTGTCACACAAATCCATTTCTTTCCGTTCAATCTCCTTCTTTTTGAACCAAAGCAGATAGACGGCCATCACCGTCGCCGCTCCCAACATAGCATAAGCAAACATATACACAATGACATGAGGGGCAAACCACGGGCTTTGCAAAGCAGGCATCAACGTCTTATTGTGAATCTCCGGTTTGAAGATATTGATACAGATAAAGACCAATGAAAGGATGCAACTGAAACTTAAAATCCATTTATACTTCCAGCGTGCATAGGTTATCAATCCCGCCAACGGAAGGAAGAAAGAATACCACAGCCGTGTCTCTCCCATTGTCCGCATCGGAGGACGTTCTAATGAAATCCACATTCCGATAATGAAGCTGAAGAAAATAGCCAGACCTAAGAAAGTAAATCCATAAGCCCATCCCGGTTTTGTACCTTTCCAGGCAGCAAAAGCTCCCAAAGCCCAACAAACCAGTGCGGCTATTGCAAATAGTATAAAGTATTCCCAACTCATGCTTTGTCCTCCTCTTTCCTCTTTTGTGCGCTGACAAACAGACAGATGGCTCCTGCCATCATCATTATAATTCCTGTGTAAACAACCGGCAACCACGGATCGCGAACCAACTCGAAAACACTGACATCGCTCCATCGTCCCTTTGTTTCATCGTAACTAAGTTGATAAATTTTCCAACCTTCTATCTCCATCGGACGGTTTACTTCAATGGTTCCTTCCGTGGTCGTTCCTTCTTGTGTGTAAATCTTCACTTCCGATGCAAATCGCTGCGGTTCCCGTTCCGGCATTACAATACTGGTTAAAGAATCCAGCCGGATTGCCTTATAGGGAAAAAGAAAACTACCACAGCTTACCCATCCCTCTTTGGTTGTTTGATTCTTCTGATTGACTGCTTTCAGATAGACAGCATAAGTCGCTCCCATCGAATAGAATTTTGTAAACTTCAAGGTATCTTCGGTAGCCACAGAAGCAGCCATCGGAATAGATTGCTCGATAGTTAGCTGCCAATCCTGCAAGCTGCCATTTGTCACTCCCTCTTCCAACAATACATGTACAGGAGATTTGTCGGGAAGCGTACGGCCGGTTTCATTATCAATCAACATCAGTTTCGGAGGATATTCGTCGATTGTGAAATCCTTCAGTTCGATAGCCAGCGGAAGCTCAATCAGTTGACCTTTATCATCCGTAGCCCGCCATTCGGCACTTCCCATCCGGGTTGTCATTTTCAACCTTTGCATATCGGCATTTCCCAAAGTGGCTGTTATCAGTGCAATAAACAATCCGATATGATTCAGAAGGAAAGAAATCCTGCTGATCTTCAAAGAAAAACCGGTGCGAAGGATTGTCAGCCCCAAGGCGGTGACCATCCAAAAGTAGAGCAGGACAAAAGGCCAGGAAGAAATCATCTGCGAAAACCCCAGCAGATCAGCCGGAGCATGACCGGAAGGAGCCTGCCGGATCAGTCCCATCACTACCGTCATGCCGACCACCCACAATAGAGACGAGACAGCAGCGGAATAATGACTCAACCATCCGAATAAATAGACACGTTTGCGAAGAAGGTGCATGGCTACCAAAGCAATGATATAAACCACTAACACAATCACATTGACCGGACAGGCAAACAGGTCCCAATGTATGGCTCCCACTGTCATTTGCAGCAATAGCCCTATCACCAGTAATCCTGCGCCAATCACCAGCCCTTCTTTATAACTCCATGGTTTGCTCCACATATATAAATTCTCTTATTTCTGTGCCAGACGACCGTTTTCTTTCGCTTTCTCCAACCATGCCGGAACAGTTGTTTTCAGGAATTTCTCCTTAGCCGCTCTTTCAGCATCCATATCCAAGCCGATATATTCCTGTGCTTTTGCCTTTGTTGAAATGTCCGGCATCGGAACATCTCCCGTATATCCGTTCTTTGCCAATACTTTAGACACAGCCAGACGGGCTTGCATGGCACGATCCAATCCATGAGAAAGAATTCTCTGAATTTCCTGCGGTGCATGGAAAGAACCTCCGTGTGAAGCTACTCCGAAATCCCAACGCCATTGTGCCTGACGAATCAGTGCGAGCACATCTTTCATCTGTGTTTCTGTGGCACCCTTGTCCCAGGCAAATTTAGCTTCGATATGTGCTTTTGCCAATTCCTGTTCCAGACGGTTACGGATTTCATTCGCTTTACGTTGGCGTTCGTACACATTATTACGCAAAGTCTCTTCACTTTCACGGTGACAAACCTGACAGGTGCGGTCAATCATAGCCAACGGGCTTTGGATATGGTGATCGCTGAATTTCACACCACCTTCACTCTTATACGGCATGTGGCAATCGGCACAAGAGACACCTCTCTGTCCGTGGATACCCATCTGACAAATCTCATAGTCAGGATGCTGCGCTTTCAGAATCGGAGTACGGCTCAATTTATGAATATAATCATAGAAACCGGCCTCATCATAATAAGCCTCCATATCTTCTACCGTAAAACCTTTGTCCCAAGGGAAAGTCAGGTATTTGCCATCCCCTTTGAAATAATATTCCACATGACATTGTGCACATACCAATGAACGCATCTCCTGCGGAGTAGCTTTAGTGATGTCTTTACCCTGACGTTGGAAAGCCTCTATCAAAGCGGGACGACTGATATGAAGATTCATTGTTTCGGGATCATGACAATCGGAGCATCCGATAGGATTCACAATTTCAGCACCCATAGCCCCCCATTTATTGTTATAGAAAGAATCGACACCTAATGCCTCCATCATACGGGGGACATCCGGACTCTTACAAGTCCAGCAGGTAGACGGTTGAGGACCTTCGGTCGGGCTCATGGGCGAACCGGTACGCAAAGATGCCGTAATATCCTCAATGGCATGCATATGTCCCCGTGGAGTGGAATAATCTTTTGAGAAAGCGTATCCCGCCCATAGAACCACCATTTCAGGACGTTTTTCCAAAGCATCTACAGCAATATTTCCATTAAATTCACTCTCAAAGTCAGTCTTTGCAGTCTCCGTCCAAGTCTGGTATTCACGGGGAAAGTCATCCTTAAACAGTTCATTCCGTGCTTCAATCCCTTTGATAACGTTTTTACGGTTATTGAAAATGCTGGCAACTTCCGCCCTCCGTTCCATCAACGCAGAAACGCATAATCCCAAAACAAATACAACGACCATTGAACCTCCGAACAACAGCCATCCTTGCCATGATTTTAATTTCTTTTCCATTGTATATCGGTTTTATTATTTTATTACGTATTTCATTTCTTATTTATCTTTCTGATTCACCATCTTCCGGAGCCATTCGGGAACAGGCGATTCCGGAAGAGGAACAATCGCTCCCGGAGTACCAGACAGGGAATTCTTTCCACCATGAGGAACATCACGATGGCAATCCCAGCAAGCCTTCCCCTCTCCTACCTGTGACATCATATAATCGATCTTCCCCGTCTTCACAAATTCCGTATTGAGTTGTGTATGACAGCGAATACAGTTATTCATAATCACTTCGGAACTGGCTTCATGAGCCTGAATGACCTGCGGCTCGCTTTTGGTAAGAAATGCAGCCACGTGTTTCATACCGTCCATACCTTTAAAGGTCCATTTCTTCACAGCATTTTCATGCGGCACATGACAATCATTGCAGGTGGCATTCCGGGCATGCGAACTATGAAACCAAGTTGCATAGTAAGGAGTCATAATGTGGCAATTCACGCACGCAGCCGGGTCATCCCCAAGATAGGTATGCGCCCGGAGCATATACATAAACAGTGCTCCTCCACCCACAATAACACCGCCAATGATGACAGCCGCTACCTTCCATTTATAAGAAGGAAAGAGTCGATTTATTATTGGAAACTTCATCATATGAAAAAGTATTTTTCACAAAAGTAAAGGATTGGAAACAAAAAAGGTGTAATAGATATTACACCTTTCAAAAGAAAAAATACTCATTACAAAAAAACAGTCTATCTATCGTCCTATGGATAGTAGACATTCCTTCCTTATGTATTGCAATCTATCTTATTCATCATGGTGATGGTCTTCGTCTTCCACCTCATTACTCAATTTAATATTGCGCGCGATATAAGATTCGTTACCTGCGGCATCCGTGCAATAAACCATCAAATGATAATCTCCTGCAGTAGCATTGGCCGGTATTACAATATCGTGATGATGAATATGGGCGGTTTTCTGTCCGGACACATCGTAGGATCTGTTGAAACTAAAATCTACTGTTTCCTGTGCAGCCCTGCTATTACCTCCGTGTGAATGGTGGTCGAAATTACTATGAATTTCAATCTTATAGGATTTCAGCATGACATCATCCGACAAATCCATTTCAAAATGAACCCCATGTTCGTTTCCAATCTTCAAAGCCTGACCTTCTTCCGGTTCGTGAAGTTCAATCAAAGGTTTGGTCGTATCGCTGGAGTCATCATTATCACAAGAGGAAAACATGAAAGTAACTGTTGCCAAAAGGCTAATCATTGGGAGATAGAATTTATTTTTCATTTCAGTATTTTTTTAAATGGAACTTTGATTAATATCTGGAAGTTACGTCCCGGTTCGGGGATTTCAACTTTCCTGTAAAAACTAAGATGATTGTAATATCGGGTATCGAATATATTCCGGGCGGTCAGGGTTATTTCAATCTCATTGTTTCCACCTATCGGAATATTCAATGAACCACCCAGATGAAAGAGATTTGCTCCGGCTGTACGATCTTCGTTACGGTCCACTCTATTTTGCCGGGCAATGCTCTGCCATTCTGCATACAACATATACCGCTTCTTTTGCCAGGTTAATGTATTGCGCATAACAGGAGGTGGCGAGAAACTCAATGGAATATGTTCATCACAATTATAGGTGTAAACGTATTCAGCGGAAATCCGATAATTGAAGTTGCGCAGAAAATCAACATCTACGGTAGCTTCAGTTCCTGCAAATAGCGCTTCTGCTCCGGTATAGCGATAGATTTGTCCGGCATGAGGCAATACAGACCACTCTCCGGTAGGACGCAGAAAGATGTAATTGCTGAACCAACTGACAAATGGAGAGACGGAGAAAGAAATTCTCCGGTACTTCAGATGATAAGAAGCATCCAGTTGCCAGCCTTGTTCGGACTTTAGGTTTGCATCTCCCTGTTCATGGCGGAAAGTGCCGTGATGTACACCGTTGGCAGCCAACTCATTCGCACCGGGCAGGCGGAAACTACGCCCGATATTCACCTTTACCAGATGCTTGTCGGAGGGAGTCCATACCAGTCCCAGAGAAAGAGAATAATCACCGTAGTGCTTATTCACAGAGTGACTGTTCCACTTGTAGAAGTCTATCTGTTCCGGATCATAGCCCTGTTTCCGAAGATAATCGGCAAGGTAAGTATCTTCATGCGAAGAGATATTCATATATCCGTAGTCATATCGCACTCCTCCGCTGACAGAAAACACATTGTTGGGTCTGTATGTCGTAAGCCAAAGCATTCCGGTAGTGGAACGGCGATATTCAGGCAGTAAAAACGAATAGCCGGAAATGTTGTTCCGTTGATGTTGTCCATCCCACCCCAATGTATGTTCCCACGAAGAAGAACCAATAAAACGAGCTTTCACCGAAGCACTGAAAGTGTTCAGATTAAAAGCAAGTTCCTTGTCGGGGTCTTTCTCCGGTGCGGGTTGCAAACCATAGTGAGTATGGAAAGCACTCCACTCTTCACGGTGATTGTTCTGGAAACCTAAATCGCCTGACAAGATCAGTTTCTCCCATGCATATTGCTGGTGGGTAGTCACTTTCAGGTGATTCACTTTACTGAATGGCAATTCAATATTACGGCTGTCTCCATCATCTTCCACACGTGACGCATCGGGTATGCCATGTGCCCCCGGGAAGAATCCCGTCTTTTGATATACATTACTCACAGCATAATTCGCTTTATAGGCTCTTCGTTGATATTGGGTAAAAAGTCCGATATTGCGTTCAATGCCTGCTGTATTCTTGAGTTTACGCCCATATATGGGAATTCTTTGTGTCAGGTAGACAATAGAATCCGTCGGAATACGATAGTCGCCGAAATGTTGTTCCGAATAACGGATATGGGAGTACCAGGCATTCTTCCTGATTCCCAGCATCAGTGATCCTCCGATGGTTCCATTGACTGATTTACCCAGCAGTGTGACATCTCCGAACACACGATTATCAGCAGGAACAGCCGACGGAACAACATCAATCACTCCTCCCATTGCATCACTGCCATAGAGCAGTGAGGAGGGTCCTTTCAATACATTGACTGCTCCGATATTGAAAGCATCCAGTTCCAGTCCGTGATCGGCTCCCCATTGTTGTCCTTCCTGTTTGATTCCGTTTTCCAATACAGCAATCCGGTTGAATCCCATTCCGCGAATCATCGGTTTGGAGAAGCCCGAACCAATATCCATTGCCTGTACTCCGGGAATGTTCTCCATCGCCTGCATGAAGTTTCCTGTAAAATGTTTGCGCAAAAAATCCTGATCGGCTACATCAACCGTAAGGGCAGACTTTTTTACTTGACGTTGCTGGTACGTTTCGGTTACCACAACATCAGGCAAAAGCATGCTCTTGATTGAATCGGATTTCTGTGCATGGACGGATAAGGTTACAAATAACCCTATTACGCCCGAAATAATTCCGATACGCATCAATTACAATCTTTTATTTAATGTGTAAAATGAATGTGAGGATAGATTGAAAGCCAATCTATCTCCATTGAAAATATGAGTATGTAATCATGCGAACGGAGGCCCGCGTAAATGATGCGAATAAGTTGGTTTGCAAACAACCTTATCCTGGTAAATAACCGGCTCGTAGGGCACGAGCGTCAGTATAGTATGATATTCTATTAATTGAGGTTCCGTGAAAAGAGAAAGAGAGTATTTACATATCGCACAATCATCGGAAGAATTATGGGAATGCTTTGCATGGGAACACGACTTTTCATCCTCACTTCCATGATAGTGAAAGGTCTTCACTACAAAGAAAGGAATGAATGTCATGAATAACATCCATGCTATATATACCCTTATATTTTTCTTTTGATACATTCTCTCTCTATTGATTAATAGAATAGCGGGACAAATATACCGGTATGAAAAAGAACCAGCAAATAATCAGTCTTAATATGTGTTATCAGTAATAGAGTTCAACTCCCTTAATGTCCAAATCTCCTCATATTCATAAGCCTCTCCCGGCTTTAGCTTGACCATAGGACTGTTCGGTTCCATTTCCAAAAATTCATCATTAAAATAAATCATGTTAGGAAAGCACACCCGCAAATTATTATCATATTTCCCCTGCGGAACATACTTATTTTGTTTGATATACAAATAATCATTGAACTGATAAAAATACATACCGTTTGTAGTATTTATCCCATATTTCTTTTGCTCGTCTCCTCCGGGAAAGGCTGTAAAATAACGATTCTCTACATGAATACGTTCCTGCAAATGATGAGAGGGAATTAATGTATCTGCTGACAATGAAATCTCACTAAATCCCAATGGATATTGTGAATTTGGAATCGCTTCACAATAGTAAATACCACCGGCAGGCAGTAATGTACGTGTCCAAAAACAATATTCAACCTCCCCATTTGATATATTAGACATTCGCTGTTTAATATGCAGAACCGGCTGGTTCTCTTCCAAAAAGTAAATCCGCTCCACCTGAATACCCATCGCCTGTGATGGATGGCTGACCAAGCGCAATTTATCTTCCTCAACAAAGGTTTGATAAGGTCCTGCCCAAATTGAATCATGGATATTCTCCGTTTTACGTTCATTACCGATATCAAATCTACCGGCATCAGGACTTCGTCTTGTTCGTATATAGTTCTCTACAGTCCAGCCGTTGATAACAGAATCACTCCACAATATATTATCTCCACGACTCTCTAAGCCGAAATATAGAATTTGTCCGCCATACGTCGGATTAACAATAACGGAAACAACCCTGTTAGATAGCTTAAGACAGTTCTCCCACCCTCTGTAAGAAACTGTATCAACCTCCTGAACCGGATGATGTGAACAGGATAAACAGAGAAAAAACAAAAGAATGAATAGTATATATCTCATAAAAAAACAACCTCTCTTGATTCATTTAAAATCCTTTGGAGAGGATTTGAAAAGTCCTCTCCAAAGGATCATATTATACCGGAATAATTTCGACAGAGAATGTAGAAGATATTGTTTTATTAAGCCAGATTACGAGGCTTCCTCCTACTGTATCACTCAAATAGTCACTATCAGACACCAATGCCTTTCCATCAACCTTGACCGTTACATTTCCGCTTCCGATCCAATTATCAATTCTAAATACAGGATTTTTCACTGCACCGGTAGGGTTACAAGTAAACTGGCAACTTTCCGTACCTGCCGTTTTCATCAAAACCATCTCCCGTTTGGAATACCCTGTTACATCCGGATTATAAGAAACTCCGTTCAGATTCGTCGGACTTCCCATATACAGCCATCCTCTTGTATATGCATCTATGTCAGAAGCCGCATCAGATTGATTAATACCCAACAGCATCAAATAGACCCTATATTTATTTCCATCCGAATTAACCTGATAAGCAGTATTCCAAGAAACATCTCCTTTAGCCTCCACACCAATCAATGAAGAATGGGAAACCTGTGACGGCCAGGTAGCCGTCGACTTATCATAATCCCCATAACGGGCATTTAAATAGGGTTGTTTATCTACCGGCCAATGAGACATCTGATAATTTATATCATGCCAGGTCAAGTCATTCTCAATCGGCAACGGAGAGACTTCCGGACGTTCGGGAGTGTAAGAGAATACAGAAAAAGCATCAGGAGCATTATTTAAATGAGCAGTATAGATTTGCTCTTTCCAGTTTTTCACATTCTGGTTGACTTCATCAAAAGGTTTAGCCGGATAAAGATCATACCGGTTGCCTGAAAGATTAGAAATACTAAAAGCCGGCTGTTTCACATGATCTGACGGAATGGATGAACTACCGGAAATAACCATGGGTTCACTCAACTCATGATAGCGATAATAAGCCTGTCCCGCCTGCTTCTGAATATACTCGATACGCCTCACGCCTACTCCGTCAGCATAAAAAGTATAGTACTCGTCTACTTCCGGATATATCGCATCAGGATAAGGAGCTTTATAATCCGGATTTACCAATGCATAATGATACTTAACCACTTTCCGTACTTTGTTATTCTCTATGATATCCACTTTTGCATACGCTAACAAACGATCCGACATCGGCTCAAAACATCCTTTATTCAAATCCGACCATGTTTCAGCAAACTCATAGCAATAAAGCAATTCATTGCTCATGTGCCAGGCAGGTACGAAATTCGCTTCCGACCAAAATACAAATTGCCTGTTTTGTGCAGCAGCCGGACAATGTTTCGGATTGAAACTGATTACCGTTGCATCACCCGGAAAACCTGCCCACGTGAAGTTACGCTGCTTTACATCAAAGTCCGGTGACGCCTCTACAACATCTTCTGCCGGAAACTCTTCAAAACGGATATCAGAATAATTCACCTCGGTCGAATTTTCATTACCATTCCTGACTATCGGACAAATAAAATAGTTCTGTCCCTGTCCTCCCCAATCTTTCGATTGAGCAAGTTCAATCCAGTTCTCATGAAATTTCCCATCAATTTCTTTTCCAACACTCACATAAAAATGAAAGAAACCGGATATCTTATTCCTGATGATACGCGCCTTACCTGTAGAAGCTGTAAAAGGAACAGAAAAATAGCTATTATTGAGAGGTATGGAATAACGGAAAGAATAATCGTTTTTATTTATCTTCTTCGTATTATCCAAAACGTTATCTATTCCGTCCTGACGATCCAATACCCGTACGGTCGACACACCGGATTCTGTACACACACTCACCGAAGTATAATTATTGAAATCCGGTTTCCCGTTCTTCTCCCGGACAATAGCCAAGCCAAAGTTAGTTGTTTTATCAGCTGTTACCTCCGCAATAAAATGTCCCTGCGCAATCTGTGGCAGACAAACACCATAAGTAGAATTCTTCCCGTTCAACCCTATTTTTACAGAGGAACCGGAAATATCAAAATGACCATTAGCCCCTACCGTTAAAGCAATAGGCTGATATTCCGTAACCACAGGAGGAGCCGGTTTTTCTTCTGGATTAACCGGCATATAGGGATCATCCAAAGTGCAAGCTATCAGGCTGGAAAGCAGACAAGCTGCCAATATATTATTCATTATCTTCTTCATTTTTATTATGTATTAATAGGTCCGATTGAGATATACATTTCACAATCAATTGACTTGATTTACCGAGAGACATTTCAATTGCTTCTCAAATGCTGCCGCTGAAAGATGAGTCTTCACCCGAACCACTTCCTCTTTTCCCGGTATCAGCGTTACGTAATTCTGCTCAAAGAAACTTTCATCATCATCAACGAAAAGATAGAGTCCTCTGATCAATGCAGAAGAACGAAGCCGCAAATCAACTCCTTCATTGGTCTTCTCCACCGTTATAACAGGAGCTACCTTTGAATAAGCATATTGATTGGAATAGACCGGATAATAGATGTTCGAAGAAATCGTTTTACCATTTTCATTCAACGTCACATAAGTGAAAACTTCGTTCTCTTTCTTACCTCCATAAAGTTCCGTAGTTGTTATCGAAGCCACATCTTCACACCCATTAGCACCCAATTCAAGTGAAACTCTCTTTGAGAACACCGTCTGTCCCTCCAAGGTCAGAGTCGTTATCTCCAACTCTCCTTTCATCTTTTGCAAACGATCGGAAATGACTTTGAACACAACTTGTTTTCCGGAAGCATAAGGAGAAACCAATACCTCAGCATAAGCATCACGGGCATAATACTGTAAAGCCTTCCATCTGCCATAATAATCAATGCTCGACCACGAAGCTACCGGCCAGCAATCATTAATCTGCCAATAAAGTGTTCCCATACAGTAGGGTTTTGCACGACGATGAGCTTCAATTCCGATCTTCACCGCCTCCGCCTGCAAATACTGGCTCATATAAACAAATTCACTAAAATCATCAGGAACTTTAAAATATTTCTCCATATACATCTTCATCATATTATTCCCGAAATTCGGATCACGGGTCTGGTCATTGCGGGCACGCTGATGAGACAACATAACTTCCGAGTCCAAACGCAAATCATGTTCACTTGCAAAACGACGGATGGTGCGCATCTCCGGATAAGACTGGAAACCATACTCACTCATAAAGCGACCTATGTTTTTAGCTTCCGTATATTCTTCAAGCCATCCTCCTTTCCAGACAGACCAGAAATGTACATCTCCCATATTATAATCTATATTATTATAACCGGTCACAGGAGATGTCGGGTGATAATACCTCGTTTCATCCACAGCCTGTATCGCTTCCGGAATTACGTCATAAAAGAGTTTATGCAGATTACTCTGATAAATTCTGTCTTCTTCGGGCGTATAACGATCTTTCCATCCCCATCCAAAATATGAAATCTCATTTTCATTGTTTCCATTCCAGAGTGCAATACAAGGATGATTACGCAAACGTTTCACATTGTCCTTCACTTCCTCGGCCACACTATTCAAATAATGCTCGTCAGCGGGGAACATGCCACAGGCAAACATCATATCCTGCCAGACAAGAATACCGTATTTGTCACACATCTCATAAAACGCATCCATCTCATAAATACCTCCGCCCCAAATACGCAACATATTCATATTCACATCAGCTGCCGACTTTATGATATATTCGTACCAACTTTCAGGCACCCTGTTCGGAAAATTATCCAAAGGAATATAATTGGCTCCTTTCATAAAGACCGCTTTTCCATTCAGTTTCACAAACATCGACTGCCCCTGTTCATCTTTTTCACGAACTATTTCCAATGTACGGATACCCGTCTTTACACGGTCTGTCACCTTATGTCCTTCTTTATCTAATACAATATCAAAATCATACATCCGGGGATTGCCTAATCCGTTAGTCCACCATAATTCAGGATTCTTCACTTCGAAGTCTACTCGCACCGTGTTCATCCCTTTAGTCAATGCTACTTGTTTACGAACAGCCTCTTTCTTATCATATTCCACCGTAAACGTTGCCTTCGTATCTTCATCACTCATCACCGTACAAACAGCCTCCATCTTCGCTTTTCCCGATTCCAGTTTCCGGGTAATAATTTGAGTCCCATCGATATGGATATCATCCCAGTATTCCAGATAAACATCTCTCCAAATACCGGTAGTAATCAAACGAGGACCCCAATCCCACCCATAATTATATCCGGCTTTGCGGGCATAAAGGCTTAACATAATATCTGACTGATCATTATTAGGCCATGCCTGCAACTGGAAAGGAGATGCCAAGTACTTAGGCATATCCACCTTAAATATAGAATGGAAATAGATGCGGATAGTGTTCTCCCCTTTCTTCAAATAAGGAAGAGGATTCAAAGTCCATGTACGAAACATATTGTCACACTTCATCACCATATAATCATTGATATAAATATCGGCATACGTATCAAGTCCGGCAAAAACAAGCTGTACGTTGGGCGCTTGAAGCAGAGCCTCGTCTACAGTGAAAGTCTTTTTATATTCCCAGTCCTTTTCTCCAATCCATTGCAGGGATTTCTCATTCACTCCGTAAAACGGGTCCTTTATCATACGATTATTCATCAAATCGGTATGTACGGCTCCGGGCACTTGTGCCGGGAGCCAATTTTGAGATATAGATTGCTTGAACTGCCATTCATCATTCAGACTGATCCGGCTTTTGTTTTTCGCCGTAACAGGTATCAAACAGGTAAATAACATAAGCAATAATATATATTGAATCTTTTTATGCATAATACAAATTAGTTTAATGATAAGTGATTGCTCAATCCAGGTCACTTTCTACCAGAATAGTACTCCGGAAATGAGTTGTATTTCCCGATTTCGGAACAATAAATGTAATCTTGGCAACCGCTGATTTATAACTCGTATCATCGCCCAACGAAGGTGATATATTATAATTTCCCGGTTTACCGCTTTCTTCTACGGCTTTAAAGTTGTCATCTTCAAACGTTATATTCGGACAAGAGAACTCACCTCCCCAGTCTTTTTGATTATAGAATTTGAATTGAACCCATTTACTGACAATGACAGTCTGCGAGTAAACTGTTTGGGTAGCATCTTCCGAAACCTTACGGAAAATAACCGCATTATTAAAATCCCAATCCGGATTATAGCTCCACAATTCCGGGCGACCGATTCCCCAACCATTCACAAACAAAACTTCCGGATAGGAAACATTAGTAGTCAACGGATTTTCCGCACTCTCTACAAAAACAAAGTTGAACATCGTATTCATATATAACGTCACATTACCTGTCTGCCCGATATACATCAACTTATCTCCTTCCAGTTTAAAGAAATCCGGATCAAACTTCAACGCATTGAGATCAATCAATTCTGTCCTCACTTCTTCACCGTTTGTCAAAGAAACATTCTGGGCACGAAGTGTATTATTTACAAAATCATTATCCGCCGCATTCTTCTTATACAGCATGAAGACAACATCATTTACTGTCATTTCCTTTTTCAGAGGTGAAATCTCAAAAGAAAAAGCATCGAATACCACCTCTCTCACTTTCTCTTCCGTACTCTGTGAATCACAAAGGGAAACCGGACGCGACGAAGCCAACTCACAAGTATTCGTACTGGCATCAAATCCCCATACCATTCCTTTCTTTTCCGGCTCGCTATATATAAACACATTTGTATTATTCGGCAAGTCTACAGTAGCCTTATATAAATAAGGAGTTAACGGATTACTTTCATCCCTTTGCAGCACAATTTCTTCCCCTGTTTCACCAACCACTAAATATAATTGTGCAAAATCCGGCCTTTCCAATGGAATCTCGTAAGATTGTTCTGCTGTTTTCACATTTTTATTTGTAGCCACAACCTCCAGAGAAGCAAGTTGCTCGCCACACAAACGTCCGAACGGCACTTCGATTTCTTCTTCCACTTTCAATGTCTTTTGATTATTTCCCGGAAGAGTTTTGGAATAAAGCACCGCCTGATTGGCAACCAAGCGTATTTCTACGTGCGACAAGGCATCTGCATCCGTCACCTCCACGTTTAATTTTACCGACCCACCATATTGCAACTGTTCCTGATTCAAGGATAACTTTCCAATGACAGGTGCTTCGGCAGACGGATCGAAAAACATTTCATCCTGATTCTGGCAAGAAACAGCCAGTAACCCGATAAATATATAGAATGAAACAAGCTTATATAAATTCGTTTTCATATTTCTTCATTTAAAGATTAATAAAGGAAGAGGATTAATTATACCCCGGATTTTGAGTTAGGTTCGGATTACGATCCCTTTCTTCCTGTGGAATAGGCATCAGCAACATGTGTGCGGGAAATTTACCCGTAACAGTCGTTTGCTCTCCATCCACAATTTCCGACCACGTCAGACTTGACAGGGTGCTTTGAGCAATTCCATAACGTTTCAAATCAAAGAATCGCTCTCCTTCGTAAGCCAGTTCCAAGCGTCTTTCTTTCAAAAGGAGTCGGGTCAGTTCTTCTCTTGAACTGGCATTCAATTCCTGAAGTCCGACACGAGTACGAATCTTTTGCAAATTAGGTTCCGCTATTGCAGTTGCCGGACCGGACAAAGCATTGACTGCTTCTGCATGCAACAGAACAATATCAGCCAGACGGAAAATATAGATCAAGTCTCCGCAATCCCATCCTACCCGATTCTTTGCCCTGCACTTGTAAGGGAAAGGCAATGTACGGGTTTCCCATTGTCCATTCTTCAGTTGCGCATAATACTGGTCGAACCAAATATTATTAATGTCCTCAAAGATGACCGTAGAGTTTTTACGAACCTGATCTCCTTCGTCATCAAAAGCTTTCAGCAAACTTTGGGAAGGTGTCAGATATTTACGCCAATTCTGCTCTGTCATGGAAGGAGGCAATAGAAGAACAGGTACGTAATTATTTTCCGTACTGTTGGCAATATACTGTACAGCCAGAATCGTCTCACTATTATTACGATGTTCATCGTCAAACAGATGGTCATACGTATCCACCAATCGGTATACCGGCGAATTCATCACTGCTTCCGAATAGGTCTTCACCTTATCCCATTCTACATTGCCGGGTGCACCTTTCGTTGCATACACTTTTGCAAACAAAGCGTTAACCGCCCCTTTACTGGCAAATCCCCTGGTTTCAGCTTCCGTAGCACGCTTGTCCGGTAAACGGGTCAACGCAAATTCCAAATCTTCAATGATACGTGCATAAACTTCCTCTTCCGAATCGGCACGAGGCACTTGCACATCAGCCGGAGCAGTGCTTCCCGTAGTAGTCACAACAGGCACACATCCCCAAGTCTTTATTAAATTAAAATAATGCAACGCCCGCAAGAAGGAAGCTTCTCCAAGCATTTCTTCACGTTTACTCACTCCGGTAAAAGCTTCTGCGTCCAATAACGGATCATTAATTTGAGGTATATATTTCAAAGCTACATTACAACGCATAATACTTCCGTAAAGTGACTTCCATGATTTCATAACAACCGCATTACGGGGAGTCAGGTCGCGCAAGAACACATTATTGATATCCACATCATCACCGCCACTGTATGCATTATCCGCAAAACAGTCTGCAAGAATCATGTAATACCACATATAATATTCTTCATGCCCTTTCTGTATTCCGTCATAGCAACTGATAATCAGTGCTTCCGCATCTTTTATGGAAGTAAAAGCATTGGCTTCGGTCAGTTCTCCCCGTGGTGTTTCTGTCAGGAAACTATCACAGGAGGTCAGCCCTACATTGAGCAGCAAAGCTGCGGATATAAATATAGAATATATCTGTTTCATGTCTTTTTTAGATTTAATGAGTTGAACAATGCTCAAAATACAATAGTAGCTCCCAGAATATAAGTTCTCGCATGGGGGAAGACACCTTGGTCGATTCCCATAGCCGAAGAACTGCCCCCACCGATATTCACTTCAGGATCATAACCTCTGTAATTGGTAAAAGTCACCAGGTTATCTCCTGATATATAGACCGTCACTCTGTCCATCAACGCCTTCCGGGTCAACGGACGCGGCAAGGTATATGACAGTTTCACATTTTTCAGTTTAAAGTAAGATCCGTCTTCTACAAAACGGGAAGAAATAGCCGGATATTTATCTTTCTCCGCACGGGGAACAGTAGTGTAGTCTCCCGGATTACGCCAACGCATCAGGACACGGTCGGACTGGTTGCGGGAGTCGAACATTCCTTCGGTAAACATACGGGTGGCATTATAAATATCATTCCCGTATGAGCCCTGGAAGAAGAAAGACAGGTCAAAATTCTTATATGAAAAGACATTGTTGATGCCATACAGAAATTTCGGCTGTGCACAACCTAAGATCCGGCGGTCTTCATCTGCACTCAAATCTTCTTCATACACTAACATTCCGTTAGCCTTTTCGTACATCATACGTCCGTTTTGCGGGTTTACTCCTGCTGCCTGAAAACCATAAAAAGAACCTAAAGCCTGTCCTTTCTGAATGATAGACACATTTCCGGAGATTTTCTTATCAAGTGATCCGGTAAAGATAGCAGGACTTCCTGCCATATCTGTCACCTCATTCTTATTAGTAGAGATATTGAAATCTGTTGTCCATTTCAGCTCTCCGGTCAGGTTACGGGTAGTCAGTTGGAACTCCAGTCCTTTATTAACCACGCTACCTACATTCTGCATACCCGAATCAAATCCGGAAGTTTGAGGCAGTTTTACCATTAGTAACAAATCGGTTGTTTTCTTATAGTATGCATCGGCAGTCAGCGTTATTCTTCCATTAAGGAAAGAAAAGTCGAGTCCCACATTTGTCTGGGTAGTCCTCTCCCAACGTAGCTTATCATTACCTATCTGGCTCTGATAATATCCCGGTAGAATAACGCCATCCATATTATAATTCGCTCCGATTCCATAAATCCCATAAGAACTATAATAACCCACCTGGTCATTACCAACCTGTCCCCAGCCGACACGCAGTTTCAAATCACTCAACCAATCCAATGGTTTCATAAATTCCTCCCTAGTCAGTCTCCATCCCAAAGAGAAGGAAGGGAAATATCCCCAACGGTTGTTCACACCAAACTTAGAAGAACCGTCGGCACGGAAATTGACAGTGGCGAGGTACTTATTCTGGTAGTCATAGGTCACTCTCCCTAATACAGAAGCATTGGTAGATGCACCATAATCTTCACTGGGCTTGTTTAATACAGTTCCGGCGTTCATTGAATGTATTTTATTATCAGAGAATCCACGTATAGAACTGTTTGCCGATTCTCCCACATAACGGGAAGCTACAAACCCTGCCAAAGCCGAGAAACTGTGATCGCCTATCTTCTTGCTATAAGTCAGAATTTCTTCGTTGATCCATTTGTAATTTAACGAAGTGTTATAACTCGCTTGTCCCTGCTGGTTACGTCCCCAAGCTGAACTGAACGGGTCCAGAAATTCCTTGTACCGGGAAGCACCCATTTCGATACCCATACTTGTTTTTAACTTCAGATCCGGGGTAAAAGAAATCTCCGCATAGAGATTACCCAACAATTTATGATATACATAATCACGAGTATATGACTCTACCGCACTTAAAGGATTCTCCAAAGAAGACAGAAACGGTAGCGTAGGAAATGTTCCGTCCGCATTATATTTACCTACCACAGATGGAGTGGTGATGGCTTGCAGAATAACGGTCTCGGAATTTCCATCCGAAACATCGACATCATTGATCTTACTGTAACTTAGGTTCGTTCCGATCTTTACCCATTTTTTCAATTCCTGCTCCAGATTGATCTTAAAATTCATACGTTCAAACGAAGATGGTTTGACAATACCATCCTGTTTGATAAATCCGGCTGAAATGTAATAAAGGGATTTTTCGTTTCCACCGGAAATGGATAACTGATAATTCTGCATGGCCGCATTGCGAAACATTTCATCCTGCCAGTCGATATTGGCATTATACACGGATGTATCCATGGCCGGATATCCCAAATCGGAAAGTAAATCCTGATATTCATCTTTATTCAAGACATCTATTCTCTTGGCACGTTCCGAAAAGCCATAGTAGGCATTCAACTCAATTTGCGCTTCACCTTTCCGACCTCTTTTGGTGGTAATCAGTACTACCCCATTTGCACCTGCATTTCCGTAGATTGCAGCAGAAGAAGCGTCTTTCAATACCGTAATACTTTCTATTTCGGAAGGGTTGATCGTTTTTGTGTCACTGGTCGGCACTCCATCCACCACATACAAAGGTTCGTTTCCTGCATTGATAGACGTAGCTCCCCGGACACGGATAGAGAAACCTTCATTCGGCTTTCCCGAAGGGGTGATAACTTGTACTCCCGGAGAACGTCCGGCAAGTGCCGAACCGAAATCATTCACGGGAATATTTTCTATATCTTTTGCCAGAACAGTAGATACAGCTCCCGTTATATCTTTCTTCTTCTGTACGCTATAGCCTACTACAACCACCTCATCCAGTTTCTTCACATCTTCCTCTAAAGTTACATTCAGCATCCGGTTGTCTCCGATTCTTTTCTCCTGGGACAGATAACCGAGAAAAGAGTATTGAAGTACTTGATTAGGATGATCGATTTTGATTTCGTACTTACCATCCATATTGGTCACCACTCCATTATTACTTCCTTTCACCATCACACTGACACCTATCATCGGTTCGCCGGAACTATCCGTAACTTGTCCTGTCACGTTTCTGGCAGTAGCCGCCTGTGTAGATTCTGCGTCTTTCTGCCTGACATTCTTGGAGATACGGACAGTCTTGTTATTGATATCGAAAGAGACATCCTGCCCCCGGAACAGATTATTCAGTACATCTTCGATCTTTTGTTGTTTGGCGTCTATTGAAACTTTTCTTTTTGTATCAATATCCGGTGTTCGAAGAACAAACGTGTAGTTGTATCGCTTATTGATTGTTTCCAACGCCTCACCAATTGTCTTATTTTTGAGACTAAGCGTGATAAGTTCTCCATTATTCTGCGCCAACACCGGATTCGTCCAGATAAATAGCGCCAATAGAATTGGTAAAAGATTGCTAAATAGCTCTCTAAAATGAGCCGGTTTTTCATGATATTTCATACCTTTGGCAATGATCTAAGTTAATAATTAATTTTGTTAACTGATTTCCAAAACGGGAAAGTGTCGCAACCACTTTCTCGTTTATTTTTTTATTTGTTTATCCATCCATTCCACACATGTATTTTAAGGTTAATAACTAGGTTGTTTATCTCGTCTTTCTTGAAATTTCAATAATATCCTGATCTCGCTTGATACATAATTCATTGTCTATATTCAATGCTTCAAGCATCTCATCCAAAGAAAGTCCCTGGGCAAATGTGACAAAGAAATTTTCTTTGAGTAACGCTTTATCCCTTATCACAATCTGAACATTGAACAGACGTTGAAGTTCCGTTATAATCTCTTGCAGTGTCTTGTCTCTGAATGTATACTGCCCGTTCCGCCAGGATTGATACCCATCTACGTCAAACTTTTCAAGTTTAAGTTGTTTTTTATCCAGTATGGCTTTCTCACCCGGAACAAGGAAAATATCCTGCTGATTTAAATCTCCCTTCACCAACAAAGAAATACTTCCTTCAAGCAGTGTGGCTTCCGTGCCTTTATCTTCCGTATAAGAACGTACATTAAATCTTGTTCCATGCACTTTGATGCTTAAATCTTTTGTATCTACAATAAAAGGACGTTCCGGATCTTTTGTCACTTCCAGAAAGGTTTCTCCGCTAACAAATATCTGGCGAACTTGAGTAAACCGTTCGGGATAGATAATATGTGTACCGGAATTCAGCCAGACTTTACTCTGGTCGGGCAAAACAACTTCTTTCTTTTGCCCATATTCGGCATAGACTTCTATCCAGTTGACTTGTGATTCCTTATTATCCAGATATAGATAAAGAGTAGCTCCCAATAAAGGAATAAACAGAATAGCTGCAACACGTATCAGATAATGTATTGTTCTCGTGAATGTACTCTTTTGAGGAGACGGAGCTACTCCGCCAATAGCTTCACAGACCTTCACAAAGGCAGAAGAGGTCATTTCCCGGTCACAGGCTACTTGAGACGATTCTTTCCAAATTTCTTGCAATTCCTGATCGAATTCCGGTTTAGACTCATTCTCTATGAACCATCGTCCAAATGCACTTGAAGTGATATCCTTCTTCAAGTTATAGAAATAGTCTTTCAATATTCCGGGAGGTAAGAGTTTCATTTTTCTTCGTATTATCTGGTTATATCTGATATACGGAAGCTATGAAAAGTACACCCAATGCTTTTTCGACTTTAACATTTATAAACTATTAATTGGGGGATAGAGGTGTAACAGAAAGTAGTATGGCAGAGCGGAAAATTTAAAATCAGAGTGAAAGAATAAACAAAGCAGCAATCCAATAAAGAAACCCTCCCAGTTTTTCACGAAGTATGTGCAATGCTATATTCAGATGGCGTTCTACCGTGCGTTTGGATATTCCTAGTTCAGAGGCTATCTCATCATTAGACAATCCTTGCAAACGACTCATTACAAATACTGCACGACGCTGCGGCGGCATATTATCCACCTCTTTCATTACCAGTTCTTTAATATGAGACAGATCATAAACACTTTCTATCATTTCATCTGTATGATCGCTATCCTTCAGATAAGAGATGCTTTCCAAAGGTTCTGAAATGACTAAAGAACGGAAATAATCTGTTATCTCATTCTTTGTGATGGAATACAAATAGTTGTTAAACTTCCGCTCGCAATCAATCAATTCTCTTTTTGTCCAGACCTTGATAAATACATTTTGGGCTATATCGTCGGCAACAAAAGAATCTTTCACTATCCCCAATGTGAAAAAACGCACTTGAGAATAGTAACGATCGAAAAGAAGTTTAAAAGCATTTATATCTCCGGAAATCATTCGAGAGATAATATGACTCTCATTTTTCATAAACAGTTAGTGCAATATTGCAGATTTTATTGTCTCATACTTCCCAACATTTCCATCCCTTATTAGCACAAATGTACACCACATATGTCCGCACATTATAATTGGGAAACTTTTTCTTAGTGTCTTCACCGTATCTTTTCACCTGTTCCACGTGCTCGGGAAGAGGCTCGGAAAGTGCAAGCATCTTTTCAGCTTCCTTCATACGATAGTATTTAAATTCGACCACACGATCATCCATATAGTAATCCGTACCGGGAATACCGGTCATTTCAAAGTCTGATCGGCCTGCTGAATTATTCTGTTCGATGGCAAAGGTATAACAACTACTTAAATAACGCGATACCAGTTCGTAGAAAGAACACCGGATAAAGTTTTCATTGATCTTATCAAAAACTTGTGCTGGAAATTGTCCCAAATATTGTTCGAAATAATTCTGAACGAGTGGTTCCAGGCTTCGATTGGAATCATAGTGCCGATACACAGGGACATAACGTTGTGCATTACCTTCTATTTTGTTCAGTTGATTATAGTAGTCCATGTATACACTACGCATCGTCATATTGGGCAATGTTGTCACAAATTTATCCCTCAACGTTGTCATTCCCAAATAAAACAAACTAATGGGATAAAACTCTTTATCAAAAAACTTTTTCTTATTAAACTTACTGGCAAGATCAGCCACATTATAAGGCAGTTCATCGTCAATTACCAATGCATCCAACATCGCTTTCGCATTATCCAGCGAAAGAGTCAACCGACGAATCCAATGAATGTCAGTACGTAGATTTTCATCTACCAACTCGTCCGGAATACTGCCGGCATTGGCTGCAAATTTCTTGAAGAAGTAAGTAAGGATAGTGGCATTGAATAACCGATCTCCATTGGGACGGAAACGGTAGCCATCATAGTTGCTTACAATTAGTTGCCAGATTTCGTCAAAACGCTCCTGTCCCGTAGAGTATTTATCCAGTACATAACGTAGATATGTTTCTGTTTCTTCGTATGTAAACCCAAGCATATTCAGGAAATTAGGCTCAAGAGTCAATATCTCTGCAATATTATATCCACTGGTCAAATCATCCATAGTGACGGGCAGCACACCTGTACAAAAACAAGTACGGATACTTCCTTCCCCGATACCAGCTTTTATCACCTTGAAGAAAGTGCGCAAAAAACTATCATTCGTGGTCACTTTCTCATAAAGCGGGTCATTGTAGGCTGTAAGCAGTTGATTAGTGAAGTTATCATATTCATCAATCAATATATAAACTTTGGGAAATTCATGAGAACGGGCATAACTTAGTACTTCTTCCAACATTTTAGAAGCGTCTCCCCGAGTGGTAAACTGAAAGTCACCGAACAAATCTCTGTTATGCTCTACCATCACATCTACCGGACCACAGTTCAAATCATTAAAATTTTGAGCCAATCCTTCAATAGTATCCGCCATCACCATTTTTGAAAAATCGTAGCGAATAATCATATAACGGTTATGTTCTTTTGTCGGATGATTACCAATCCAAGTTCCTCCAAACAGTTCGTCAAACCGATGCGCTTTCGTACGGTCATAATAGCAAGCTAGAGTAGAGACTAACAAACTTTTCCCAAAGCGACGGGGACGCAGAAATACAGGAGCCTTATAATCTTCAAGCTTAGCTATATATTGGGTCTTATCTACGTAATAGAAACCACGTTCACGCATTTCTATGAAATCTGCTACTGCATAAGGAATTGTTATTCTTGCCATAATCCTACTGTTTTTTCTATAGACAAACAAAGGTACAAAATTGTTAGCAATAACAAGAAGAAATCTTTGAATTGATTGTTATTGCTCTTGTTGCCAGACATAAAACACGGTTCTTCCAGCTCCACGTTTACGAAGAATCCCTTTCTCAATGAAAGTATTCAAATCATCTATTGCTTTCAGCCGGGAAAGTCCGGTCAGGCTACTATATTCCAATCGGGTAATACCACCATTTTTCTTTAGAAATTCCTGTAAAAGCTGCTGGCGTTGTTCCATAGAAAATTCCACTTTTTGAGAAGAGTGTCTGGATTTATCCACACGTTCCAACTCTATCTCACGTTTAATCTTCCTTTTGAACTCTTTGGAAGTGCGCAAATGCACGTTATCAAAACAGATTGATTCGGCACGAATCTCCCGTTTAGTCATTACTTTATGCGTACATTTCAAAGAGATGCTGAAATGCCCGAGTTCGCCAAGTTCTACGATATATCCCTCCGCTAACGTTTCGGCAAGTTCATCCAATACAACTCCTACTACCGCATCTATCACGTTATAGTTAAAAGTCTGGGAAGAACGAGATACACGTTCCAGGAATTCTTTTTTCGAGTAAGTTCCATTTGGAACGATACGGGCATGCAAAGGCTTTTGTTCTCCGGTACTATCAGGATCCGGTGTTTCATACAAATCATATTGAGCACTCATAAGTATATCTTTTTATTAGTTCATACATTTATTACTTTCACTGCGTATATTTAATCGTCTGTTCATTGAACTTTAATCTTCAGTTCATATAAAAATAATCGTCTGACAGCTCAGGGCAGACGCATTAAAAATCATTATCCTGTAAAAGTTTTGATAAATATTTTTCATCCCACCCAGCTTTTAGCCTT
>NZ_JADMOU010000046.1:0-31520 GCF_015558905.1 Bacteroides sp. D55t1_190419_B8 | reverse complement strand
TTGGCAAAGAAATTGGAGATAACACCTGAAGAGGCTTTGATGAAATTGAAAGAAAATTATGATGGTTATCATTTCACATCTCCTTCGCCCGATATATATAATCCTTTTAGTTTGCTAAATGCTTTTGCTGATGGAAAATTTGGATCTTATTGGTTTGGTAGCGGTACTCCTACATATCTGGTTAAGATGTTGGATAAATTCGGTGTGAAACCTTCCGAAATTGGACGTAGACAGCTGAAATCTTCAGTTTTCGATGCTCCTACTGAAACGATGACTGATGCAGTGCCTTTATTATACCAAAGTGGTTATATCACTATTAAGGATTATAATAAGATGCTAGATCTTTATACGCTGGATATTCCCAATAAAGAAGTAAGGCTGGGACTTATGGAGAGCCTTCTTCCTTATTATGTAAATAACAAGACACCTGAAGCAACTACCATGGTAGCTTATCTTTTTTATGATATTCAGAATGGTGATATGGATGCTGCTTTACACCGTTTGCAGGAATTTCTGTCTACGATTCCTTACTGCGACAATACAAGGTTCGAAGGACACTATCAGCAGGTCTTTTATATCATATTCAGTTTGTTGGGATATTACGTGGATGTGGAGGTTCGTACTCCTCGTGGACGGGTAGATATAGTACTTCGTACGAAGACTACATTGTATGTGATGGAACTGAAATTGGATAAAAGTGCTGGTGAAGCGATGGAGCAAATTGATTTGAAGAATTATCCGGAACGCTTTGCTTTATGTGGATTGCCTGTCGTAAAGGTGGCTGTCAGTTTTGATAGCGAACGGTGTACGATTGGGGACTGGGAGATTATAGAATGCTGATTATGTTGTTGATTTATAGTTTGTTATATACTTAGGTAAATGAAAATAGCTCCGCAAGGAGCTTTTTTCTTTTCTATCCGGAATAAAAGTTTCACCTTTGCATTGTTGATCAACAAAAGGTGAATAAATAAACTTGAATTTAAATCTTTAAAAAAACGTAGTATGAGTGTAATTTACAAAGTCATTACGCGACCAACAGATCCGCGTGTTCCCAATTCTCCTAAGAGGTATTATCCGCATCTGATCACTTTAGGTCAGTCCGTCAACCTGAAATATATTGCACAGAAAATGCAGGATCGTTCTTCGCTGTCTATCGGTGACATCAAGAGTGTAATCCAGAATTTTGTGGAAAAAATGAAGGAGCAGTTGTTGGAAGGTAAGTCTGTGAATATCGAAGGTTTGGGTGTGTTTATGTTGACTGCCCGTTCCAAGGGTGCGGAGTTGGCGAAGGATATTAATGCTAAGAGTGTGGATAGTGTTCGTATCTTTTTCCAAGCTAATAAAGAGTTGCGTGTCACCAAAACTGCTACCCGTGCAGATGAGAAGTTAGATCTGATCAGTCTGGATGAATATCTGAAGAAAATTAGCGTTACTGTATCTCCGGAAGATCCCGAGAAACCGGATGAAGGCGAAGGTGGCGGAGATGAAGGTGGCGGTAGCGGAGAGGCACCGGATCCCGCAGCTTAATGTCTTGTTGATTAATAGCTGACGGTTAGAGTGTTCATTTAGTGTTTAATTTAAAAAAAGAAATGTCTATGAAAAAAACGTGGAGTATTATTTTGAAAGTGATTATTGCTGTTGCCGGTGCGATTGCCGGAGTGGTTGGTGTGCAGGCAGCAACGTTGTAATTGATTATCTTATAAATAGGTATATTTATGAATGAATAACAGGCGGGAGAAATCCCGCCTGTTTGTGTTTAGATATAATAAGAGAGCTACACTTCTTCGCATACTCTCATTTCCATTCCTTTATATACTACAACAATCTTATGCAACTGTGTGGTGCCAATAGCATTTTTTACTGTATCTGTATCAGCATAACGGTTGGTTTGAGCGATACCTTCTAATCGTAATTCATCCACACGATTTTCGGGGTCTTTGTATTTAGCATATTTCAACTCGATTATGTAGCTGTGTTTCATATCCGGATAAATATCTAATAATGGAGATAAGAAGATGTCAGCATATCCTTCTTGTGTATCTGCTTCCGAAATAGGGCGGTAGAACCGGTTTTGTGCAGTCATGGCTAGCGTGAAACCATGTACGAAAAATTCTCCTTTTTGCTTGTCGCGTTGGGAGGCGTAGCGTTTCAGGCAATCAGCTATGTAGTCAAAATAAGCTTTCCAGGTACCTCGATAAGCGAGCGAACTGGATAATTCATTTTTCTCATAATTGCTAAAGCTTAAGTTGGCTTCATTGTAAGTGTTCAACAAATAGGTGTAAAGTTGTTCGCGAACTACCTGATTGGGAATGGTGAGTTTGCACTTTCCTTCATGTGTGCCACTAATAGTAAGCATGCCAAAATAATAGAGTAAGCTTATGAAATTGTCCGGATCAATGATACTGGCGGCTGGAAATCCTTTCTTCACTTCTCCAGTGATGTATCCTTGGCTTACTAAAGTCTGTATGATGGAAGCATCGTGCGCAAACTCTTTATCTTTGCGGATGAGCATACGCAATTTTTCGTAGTCAATACGGATGTTGTCTTCTACCATATCTTTCGGTATTTCACCATATCGAATGTAGTTTTTGACGAAATAAAGTACCATGTTGGAATTATACATAGTGGTTCGACCATAACATTCTTGTGCAAAGCAGTAATTATCATACCACGGTTTCATAATTTCTATCAATTCATCGATGGTATGGTTGAAGTGTCCTGTGTTAGAATAATAAGTTAACATTTCGCGAACCTCACTTTCTGTGAATCCCATCAGTTCGTTGAATTCTGATGAAAGCGAGTAATTGGTGCCGATATTGAAGCCGCTGGTCAAGTCATCCATTGTCACGGGACTGACACCTGTGATGAAGCAACGTTTAATACTGGAGTCTGTGCCGGATTTTATTTTATTGAAAAAAGCACGTAAATAACCTTCTTTGTGTGTCTCATCAGTGTAACGGTTTAAGCTGTCGACATCAGAGAGTATTGTATTGGTGAAATGGTCGTATTCATCAATGAAGAGATAAATCTTTTGATTGACACGGGCGCACTCCGTAAACAGATATTCGAATTGGCTGACGGCTCCGTCTTTTTCGTCCATTTTTTCTTTGATTCCTTCAGGTAAGTAGTCAGCATAAACGTCGCAGAAATAGTCAAATACGATTCTGCAATGTTCGTCCAGACCTTTGCGGTAGCTGTGTAAATCTCCACTTATTCCCGAGAAATTTAATTTTATTACCAGATAGCTATTGCGATCCTTTGTGGGATGCTTTCCAATATAAAGATCGCCAAACAAAGCGTCAAACTTTTCTTTGGCACGTACATCATAATAATGTTGAAGCATATTCAAAGTCAGACTTTTTCCGAATCGGCGCGGGCGGATAAAAAAGAAAAAACGATCTGATTGCTCTATCAAGGGGATGTAAGAGGTTTTATCCACGTAATAATAATTATCCAAACGGATGTCCTCGAAGTTCATCATACCATAAGGTAACAACTTCCTGTCTGATGATACATATTTCATAATTAATGTCTTTTATATGAATGCACTTTGAATAAGTGTATACAAAGATACTTTCTTTCCGCTATTTTCCCAAACAAACGTTCTTTCTTTTTGTTTCGTGCTATTTGTTAGGAGTATCGCTCTATATTTTAACAAAATAGAAAATCTAATCAAACTCGTTGGCTGAATAGCGGATTTTATCTACCTTTGCATCTCAATTAAATGCGTCATTTTAAGCGAGAAAAAACATGATTCGAAAAATAATAAAAGCTCTTTGGATATTTTTGGCAGTCGTTGTGTTGGCTATTGTTGTCATCTTTGTCTCTATCTCAAAGGGTTGGATTGGCTATATGCCTCCTGTAGAGGAACTTGAGAATCCGAGCTATAAATTTGCAACGGAGATTTTTTCTGAAGATGAGAAAGTGCTTGGTACATGGTCTTACAGCAAGGAAAACCGGGTATACACGGCTTACAAGGATTTGTCACCCAGCATTATCAATGCTCTTATTGCAACGGAAGATGTTCGTTTTGTCGAGCATTCCGGGATTGATGCTAAAGCGTTGTTCCGTGCGTTTGTGAAACGTGGTTTGATGTTTCAGAAAAATGCAGGTGGAGGTAGTACCTTGTCGCAACAGCTAGCTAAACAGTTGTTTACGGAAAATGTGGCGAGAAATACACTTCAGCGTCTTTTCCAAAAACCGATTGAATGGGTGATTGCAGTGAAACTTGAACGTTACTACACCAAAGAGGAAATATTGAGTATGTATCTCAATAAATTTGATTTTCTGAATAATGCTGTTGGTATCAAAACTGCTGCATATACCTATTTTGGCTGTGAACCGAAGGACTTGAAGGTTGAAGAAGCAGCTACGTTGGTGGGTATGTGTAAGAATCCGTCACTCTACAATCCGGTTCGTTTCAACGAACGTTCCCGTGGCCGTCGTAATGTGGTGCTCGAGCAGATGCGTAAAGCCGGATATATCACAGATGCAGAATGTGATTCTTTGCAGGCTCTTCCGTTGAAACTGACATATAACCGTGTTGACCACAAAGAGGGACTGGCTACTTATTTCCGCGAATATCTCCGTGGCGTCATGACAGCACCGAAACCGGTAAGAAGTGATTATCGTGGTTGGCAAATGCAGAAATTCTATGAGGATTCTATCGCTTGGGAAACTAACCCGTTATATGGCTGGTGTGCGAAAAACAAGAAGAAAGACGGTACAAATTATAACATCTATACAGATGGATTGAAGATTTATACAACTATCAATTCACGTATGCAGCAGTATGCCGAAGATGCTGTAAAAGAGCATTTGGGTGATTATCTGCAACCTGTATTCTTCAAGGAAAAAGAGGGAAGTAAGAATGCCCCGTATGCAAGATCACTGCCGGAAAAACGAGTGGAAGAGTTGTTGACGAAAGCAATGAAACAAACGGAACGTTATCGCCTCATGAAAGAGGCGGGAGCTTCGGAACAACAGATTCGTAAGGCGTTCGATACACCGGAAGAAATGACTGTCTTTTCCTGGAAGGGTGATAAAGATACGATTATGACACCGATGGATTCAATCCGCTACTATAAATCTTTCTTGCGGACAGGATTTATGTCAATGGATCCGGCAAACGGACACGTGAAGGCTTATGTGGGTGGACCGAATTATGTATACTTCCAGTATGATATGGCGATGGTGGGACGTCGTCAGGTAGGTTCTACTATTAAACCGTATTTATATACATTGGCAATGGAGAACGGATTTTCTCCTTGCGACCAGGCACGCCACGTAGAGCAGACTTTGATTGATGAGAATGGGACTCCCTGGACACCACGTAATGCAAATGATAAGCGTTATGGAGAAATGGTGACTCTGAAATGGGGATTGGCAAACTCCGATAACTGGATTTCTGCATACCTGATGGGTAAGCTGAATCCGTATGATTTGGTACGCTTGATCCATAGTTTCGGTGTACGCAATAAAGCAATTGATCCGGTGGTTTCACTTTGTCTGGGACCTTGTGAAATTTCTGTCGGTGAAATGGTCAGCGCATACACGGCTTTTGCCAATAAGGGAATCCGGGTGGCTCCATTGTTCGTTACTCGCATTGAGGATAGTGATGGCAATGTCATTTCTACTTTTGCACCGCAAATGGAAGAAGTGATAAGCGCGTCGAGCACTTACAAGATGCTGGTTATGCTGCGTGCCGTTATCAATGAGGGAACGGGTGGACGTGTTCGTCGATATGGAATTACCGCCGATATGGGTGGAAAAACAGGAACGACCAATGATAACTCCGATGCCTGGTTTATGGGATTTACTCCTTCACTGGTATCCGGTTGTTGGGTAGGAGGGGACGAACGTGATATTCACTTCGGTAGAATGACCTATGGACAGGGGGCTGCTGCAGCTTTGCCTATCTGGGCGATGTATATGAAGAAAGTATATGATGACCCGACTTTAGGATATGACCAGCAGGAGAGATTCAAACTTCCTGAAGGATTTGACCCGTGTGCCGGTTCGGAAACTCCTGATGGCGAAGTGGAAGAAAGAGGACTGGACGATCTGTTCAATTAAAGAAGTGCACAAGTATATTGTTTGCATAGGGAGTAATTACAATAGGAAAGAGAACCTGACTTTTGCCAGACAGAAGTTGACTGAATCGTTCTCTTCTATTTGTTTTGCTCCCGAACTGGAAACTAAACCTTTGTTTTTTAAGAATCCGGCTCTGTTTTCCAACCAAGTGGCTCTGTTCTATTCCGATAAGGATGAAGAGACGGTGAGGAAAATGCTGAAAGATATAGAACAGAGGTCCGGGCGTCGTCCGGAGGATAAGAAAGAGGAAAAAGTATGTCTGGATATTGACATGCTTTTATATGATAACAAAATATTAAAACCGGAAGATTGGCAAAGGGGATATATACAACAGTCATTATCAGCTTTCCATTCTTCATTATTTATTAAGTAGATGAAATTTCTTGGAATTATACCTGCCCGCTATGCATCCACTCGTTTTCCTGCGAAACCGTTGGCTATGTTAGGCGGAAAAACAGTCATACAACGTGTATACGAACAGGTGGCAGGCGTTTTAGATGACGCCTATGTAGCTACGGATGATGAACGCATTGAAGCTGCCGTTAAGGCGTTCGGGGGAAAGGTTGTGATGACTTCCGTTCACCATAAAAGTGGTACGGATCGTTGTTATGAAGCTTGTACCAAGATTGGAGGTGATTTTGACGTCGTAGTGAATATACAAGGAGATGAGCCTTTTATTCAGCCTTCACAACTGGATGCGGTAAAGGCTTGCTTCGAGGATGTAACCACGCAGATTGCTACATTGGTGAAGCCTTTTACTGCCGATGAACCGTTTGCCGTACTGGAAAACGTGAATTCACCGAAAGTGGTAGTCAACAAGAACTGGAATGCACTTTATTTCAGCCGTTCTATCATTCCTTATCAGCGTAATGCCGAGAAACAGGACTGGTTGAAGGGACATACCTACTACAAGCACATCGGATTGTATGCTTATCGTACAGAGGTGCTGAAAGAGATTACCATGCTTCCACAGTCTTCTTTGGAGTTGGCCGAATCTTTGGAGCAGCTTCGCTGGCTGGAGAACGGATACAAAATAAAGGTAGGTATCAGTGAAGTGGAAACTATTGGAATTGATACGCCGCAAGACTTGGAACGGGCAGAAGATTTTTTGAAGAATAGAAGTTAATCTTATGGATCGTACGATACAACCTGAAATACAAACCCTGAAAAATTTTCGTATACTTCCTCCTGTTCGAATGACGTTGCCAAACGGCATTCCGTTGACTGTTATTAATGCGGGTGAACAGGAAGTGGTACGCATAGATGTGCTTTTTGCCGGGGGACGCTGGCAGCAGTCGCAGAAACTGCAAGCTCTGTTTACGAACCGGATGCTGCGCGAAGGCACGAAAAAATATACGGCTGCTACCATTGCCGAAAAACTGGATTATTACGGCTCATGGCTCGAATTGTCCAGTTCGTCGGAATATGCATATATCACTGTTTATTCGTTGAATAAGTATTTGGCGAAAACATTGGAGGTGGTGGAATCCATGATTAAAGAACCGCTTTTCCCGGAGAAGGAATTGCATACTATTCTCGATACCAATATCCAACAATATCTGGTTAATACTTCCAAAGTTGATTTTCTGGCACACCGCAGCCTGTTGCAGTCACTTTACGGTGAACAGCATCCATGTGGTAAAATTGTGGTGGAGGAAGATTATCATGCCATCACTCCGGAAGTGCTCCGTGAATTTTATGAACGGTATTATCATTCGGGTAATTGCTCTATATTCTTGTCCGGCAAGGTGACGGAGGATATTATCAGTCGGGTGACAGATACATTCGGCACTTCTTTCGGTCAACATCAGCAGCAGGTGTCGAGATTAAGTTTTCCTTTTACTGCTGTTCTCGAAAAGAGGATTTTTACAGAGCGTGAAGATGCTATGCAGAGTGCTGTGAAGATGGGATATACGACCATTACCCGTAATCATCCTGATTATTTGAAACTTCGGGTACTGATGACTTTATTTGGAGGTTATTTCGGCAGTCGGCTGATGTCTAATATCCGTGAAGAGAAGGGATATACTTATGGTATTTCGGCAGGAATCATGTTTTATCCGGATAGCGGACTGTTGGCTATCTCGACAGAAACGGATAATGAATATGTGGAACCGTTGATACAGGAAGTGTACCATGAAATAGACCGCCTGCATCAGGAACCTGTGTCAGCCGAAGAACTGACTATTGTGCGCAACTATATGTTGGGAGAAATGTGCCGTAGTTATGAGTCGCCTTTCTCACTTTCGGATGCGTGGATCTTCATTGCTACTTCCGGGCTGGATGATGACTACTTTTCACGTTCTCTGCTGGCTGTGAATGAGGTTACTTCGATGGAAATACAAGATTTGGCACAGCGCTATTTGTGCAAAGAGACATTAAAAGAGGTCATTGCAGGTAAAAAGTTGTCATAATTTGCTTTCCGAAAGTGGGCTGTTTGGGATAGAAATTGTATCTTTGTCCAAATTGTAATTCTAAAATGAGTAACGACTAAAACCAATGAGGAAATATCTATATACTACACTTTTGCTGGCTCTTCTTGCACAAGAGGGAGTGATGGCACAAGAAAATGAAGGAAAAAAAGGCGGATTTTTCGGAAAAATTAAAGATACATTCTCCACTGAAATAAAGATTGGCAACTATACTTTTAAGGATGGCAGTGTCTATACGGGAGAAATGAAAGGACGAAAACCGAATGGAAAAGGAAAAACTGTCTTTAAAAACGGTGATGTCTTTGAAGGAGAATATGTGAAGGGAAAACGTGAGGGATATGGAATTTATATGTTTCCCGACGGAGAAAAGTACGAAGGACAGTGGTTTCAGGACCAGCAGCATGGAAAGGGTATTTATTATTTTATGAATAATAACCGTTACGACGGTATGTGGTATCAGGATTATCAGCATGGTGAAGGAACAATGTATTATCATAACGGTGATTTGTATGTAGGTAAATGGGTGAATGATAAGCGTGAAGGCGAAGGTACATACACTTGGGCGAATGGTGCCCAATATACCGGTCACTGGAAAAATGATAAGAAGAATGGCAAAGGTATCATGAACTGGGACGACGGCTGTAAGTATGAAGGAGACTGGAAAGATGATGTCCGTCACGGAAAAGGGGTGTTTGAATATACCAATGGAGATAAATACGACGGTGACTGGGCAGATGATATCCAACATGGGAAAGGTACTTACTACTTTCATACGGGCGATCGTTATGAAGGTTCTTATCTCTTAGGTGAACGTACCGGTGAGGGAGTTTATTATCACGCTAACGGTGACAAATATGTTGGTAATTTCAAAAATGGCATGCAAGACGGAAAAGGTACTTTTACCTGGGCGAATGGTGCTGTATATGAAGGAAGCTGGAAAAATAACAAACGTGATGGTAAGGGAGTCTATAAATGGAGCAATGGCGATGTTTATGATGGTGAGTGGAAAGATAACCGTCCCAATGGACAGGGTACTCTGAAAACCGTTGCTGGTATGCAATATAAAGGTGGCTTTGTTGATGGATTGGAAGACGGACAAGGCGTACAAATCGACAAAGACGGTAATCGCTTCGAAGGCTTTTTTAAACAAGGAAAGAAGAATGGTCCCTTTGTAGAAACAGATAAAGATGGGAAAGTGATTAAAAAAGGAACCTATAAATTTGGAAGACTTCAATAGATGATAGGTGATAAATGATAGTGGGCTGCGCATTGCGTGGCCTCTTTTTTATGGTACAAAGAAAAATGGATAATAACCCAAAGCGGTCATTATCCATTTTATAATTTCCCGTTGAAAGTAACTTCAACTATCAACTATCATTTATCACCTATCATCTATTAAATGATGTATTGTGAACTGATAGATTCGTTATTCATCACTCGTTTGATTGTTTCTGCAAACATATCGGCAATGCTTAACTGTTTCACTTTCGGGCATTTCTTTGCGTAAGGGATGCTGTCGGTAAATACCATTTCAGTCAGGGCAGACTCTTGTACACGGAAAGAAGCCGGATCAGACATTACGCAGTGGCTGGCGATAGCACGTACAGATTTGGCACCGGCTTCCAGCATGATGTTGGCTGCTTTGGTGATTGTTCCTGCCGTGTCTACAATATCGTCGATCAATACAACGTTTTTACCTTCTACATCACCGATGATTTGCATAGATGCTACTTCATTGGCTTTTTCACGTGATTTGTTGCAAAGTACCAATGGTACACCGAGGTATTTGGAGAAAGTGCTGGCACGTTTTGAACCTCCTACGTCCGGTGTAGCAATAACCAGGTTTTCCAGTTGCAATGACTGGATGTAGGGGAGGAATACTGCTGATGCATACAGGTGATCTACCGGAATATTGAAGAATCCCTGAATCTGGTCTGCATGCAAGTCCATCGTAATCAGGCGGTCGATACCTGCAACAGATAGCAGGTCGGCTACCAACTTAGCGCCGATAGATACACGCGGTTTGTCTTTTCTATCCTGACGTGCCCATCCGAAATAGGGGATTACGGCCACAACGCTCTTTGCAGATGCACGTTTAGCAGCATCGATCATCAGGAGAAGTTCCATTAAGTTGTCTGAGTTAGGGAAAGTGGATTGAACCAGGAATACGTGTGCGCCACGAATTGACTCTTCATATGAAACAGCAAATTCGCCATCGGCAAAATGGGTAATGTTCATATTTCCCAGAGGACAATCCAGGCTTGCGCAGATTTTTTCTGCAAGATATCTCGAGTTTGTTCCCGAGAATACCATAAAGGGTGCTTTTTCGCTCATTTTGTAATAGATGTTACCTATTTGTTAATTTGCCTGCAAAGGTAGGAATTTCTCTTATTATTTAGAAGGACTTATTGTATAAAAAATATTTTTCTCTCCAACTTATCGGAAATATTTGTAGATTTGCTTTCTGAAAACAGTTAATAGTCAAAAATGAGTTCACGCTTTCCTTTATATATAATAGGTATAGTGTTGTTTGCCTCTTTTTTTTCGTGCACTGATATGGTGCCGACCAAAGAGGTGCGCCTGATTGATTCATTAAACGGGAAAGCGTATGCTTATCGTTATCGAAGCCTGGATTCTTCTTATAAATACGCCAATGAAGCCTATCGGCAGGTGAATTTCTACAAGTCGGGGAAAGCGGAAGCATCCAACAACCTGGGATTCTGTGCTTTTATGGCTATGGACTTTGACCGGGCGGAAGCGTTGCATAAGGAAGTATATAAACTGACTAAAAATGAACTCGAACTGTTGATTGCCGACATCGGACTGATGAAAATCTGTCAGCGGACGGCTATGAACAAAGAATTTTATGATTATCGTAATAGTGCGCTCAAGCGCATGAAACGTATTCGTGAAGAGAGTGATTTGTTTGCCGACCGTCACGAGGCGCTACGGCTGGATTATGCATTCACCGAATTTTTCATCGTTTCTTCTATTTATTACTACTATCTGCAGCAACGGCAGGAGGCCATCACATCTCTCAACCGGATTCCGGAAGATGAAGCTTTGACAGATACTAATCAGTTGCTTTATTATCATTATATTAAAGGTTCGGCCTCGTTGGTGGAAGCAACCAAGCCGGAAGACCGGAAAATGCGTGAGTTCGACCAACTTTATATTACGTGGCGGACAGCTGTTCAGACCAATCATCCTTATTTCGAAGGAAATGGTCTGCAAGGATTGGCTAATCTGATGGTTTCACCCAATAATTTCGAACTTTTCCGGACGAGAAGGGGATATGCGCTGGATCAGTTTGGTTTTCCGGTAGATTCGCTTTTGCCTTTGCGGATGGCACAGCGTGCGCTTGAAAAGTTCCGTGAGTATAATGATTTGTATCAGATTGCCGGTGCGTATGTGTCTATCGGTAAATATATGAATGAGCACGGACGTTATTCGGAGGCATTGGATACGCTTGCAAAAGCGTTGGATTGTGTGAATCAACATCACATGCTCTATTATCATCATGCGGCGGATACATTGGATAAACTATATGTTTTTGTAGAAGGAGATACGACTTATACCGGGGTTCCATGGATTATGCAGGAAGATGTAAGAACGGTACCTGAATGGATTTCAAGGATTCGGGAGCAATTGAGTGTGTCGTATGCGGGGCTCGGGATGAAGTATGCTTCTGACTACAACCGGAATATATATCTGGATATTTTGAATTATACCCGTCAGGATAAGGAGTTGGAGAGCCGTTATCTTTCATTGGAAGCCGATTCACGACAAATGACGCTTGTACTTTCTTTGGTTATTGTCGGACTTGTATTGGTGGTTATTCTTTGGTGGTTTTTCAATAAACGGTCTAAAATAAGGAATCAGGTAGACGTGGAGCGTCTGCAACGGATTCTGACTCTTTGCCGGGACATAACTTCGTCCATTCCGATGAATGTCCCATTAATTCAGCAAGGTATCGATCAATTGTTCGGGAAAGGACGTCTTCAACTAGAAATTTCGGAGGAGGGAAAAGCGGCACTGGTTCCTCTGCATCGGTTGAACCGTGATGAAAAAGCGTTAGTGCATGTGCTTGAACCGTATATTGTTTGGGCTGCGGATAATGAGCAGATGGTGGAAGCGTTGAGTGACGAGCGGATGCAGTTGGAAAAGCAGCGGTATGTTTACGAACAACATATTGCGGGAAATAAACGCCAGAATCTTATAAAGAAGGCTTGTCTGGCCATTGTCAATGGTATTAATCCTTATATCGACCGTATCTTGAATGAGGTGCATAAGTTGACGGAGAGGGGATATATTGATCATGCGAAGATTAAGAAAGAGAAGTATCAATACATTGATGAGCTGGTAACTACGATTAATGAGTACAACGATATTCTGGCTCTTTGGATTAAGATGAAGCAGGGAACGCTTAGCTTGAATATTGAAACTTTCAGTCTCAATGAACTGTTTGAGTTGCTAGGCAAGGGAAGACGTGCTTTTGAAATGAAAAATCAGAAGTTGGAAATTGAACCGACTACGGCTATGGTGAAGGCTGACCGGGCACTGACTTTGTTTATGATTAATACGCTGGCTGAAAATGCCCGTAAATATACTCCGGAAGGAGGAACCATTAAAGTGTATGCCCGCACTACGGAGGATGCCTATGTCGAGATCTCTGTGGAGGATAACGGAAGAGGTATTTCCGAAGAGGATGTGGTGTATATCATTGGTGAGAAGGTGTATGATTCCCGTGTGATCGGAATGAAGAATGCAGCCGATCCGGAAGTGTTGAAAGAGAACAAAGGTAGTGGTTTCGGATTGATGAATTGTAAGGGAATCATTGAGAAGTATAAGAAAACGAATGATTTATTCCGGGGATGCGTCTTTGATGTGGAGAGCGAACTGGGGAAAGGAAGTCGTTTTTATTTTCGTTTGCCTTCGGGAGTGCGTAAAGCGATGGGGGGATTGCTGCTTTGCTTGTTATTTCCGTTAGGGATGGTTTCTTGTCTGCATGATCCGATTCCTCCCATGTTGCAGGATGGCGATTCGATTGTAGTAGTTACGGATTCTGCGTATGAGGATTTGCTGGATGTAGCATCGGATTATGCGAATGCCGCCTATTTTGCTAATGTGGATGAAAATTATGAGTTAGCTTTGCAATATATAGATTCTGCCATGCTTTTTCTGAATGAGCATTATGAAAAATATGCGCGTCCGGATCGTCCACATCGGTATATGAAGCTGGTAGGTGAGGGAACGCCTGCTGAAATCAGTTGGTGGAACGAACTGTTTGATTCGGATTATCATGTAATTTTGGATATCAGGAATGAGGCGTCAGTAGCTTTTCTGGCTTTGAAACAGTTGGATGCATATAGTTATAATAATTCGGCATTTACGGATTTGTATAAGTTGCAGGGAGAGGATCAAACTCTCGAAGCATATTGCCGGCAGTTGGAGCGTTCGAATACTAATAAGACGGTAGGAATTATTTTATGCTTTGTTTTATTGATTGTTTCGTTGGTCGGATATTATTTTCTGTACATGAGAAAACGTTTGCAGAATCGTTTGAATCTCGAACAGGTACTTGAGATTAACCAAAAGGTGTTTGCCGCATCTTTGGTGAGACCGCAGGAACAGGAAAACGCAGAGGCGCTTCAACGGGAAGAGAGTACGCTTAAAGAAATTCCACAGCGGATTGTGGATGAAGCATTCAGTTCGGTAAATGAATTACTGACGATTGATCGGATGGGGATTGCTGTTTATAATGAAACGACGCACCGGCTGGAATATGCTTCTCGTCCCGGACAGGAAATGCCGGAGATGGTAGAGCTGTGTTTTAGTTCCGGAAAATATCTTTCCGAACAGCATCTTCAGGCAATTCCGCTGATGGTGGAAGCAGGAGGCGAGCATCAATGTGTCGGTGTGCTTTATCTGGAGCGCAGGGAGGGAACGGAACAGGAGACGGATCGACTGCTTTTTGAACTGGTAGCTCGTTATGTGGCTATTGTCGTGTTTAACGCAGTGGTGAAGCTGGCTACAAAATACCGGGATATCGAGTCGGCACACGAAGAAACACGCCGGGCTTCTTGGGAGGACAGCATGTTGCATGTACAGAATATGGTGCTTGACAACTGTTTGTCGACTATTAAACATGAGACGATTTATTATCCGAATAAGATCAAACAGATTGTAGGACGGTTGAATGCGCAGAATCTTTCGGAAACGGAAGAGCGTGAAGCGGTGGAGACTATGACGGAATTGATTGAATACTATAAGGGAATCTTTACGATTTTGAGTTCGTGTGCTTCCCGTCAATTGGAGGAGGTCACTTTCCGGCGTACGGTGATTCCGGTACAGGAGCTTTTGGATGCTGCCGGAAAATATTTCAAGAAGTTGATGAAGAATCGGCCGGAGAGGATAGAATTGGAAATAGAGTCTATGGAGGCGAAGGTGATAGGAGACGTGAATCAGTTGCGTTTTCTATTGGAGAATTTGATTGATGAAGCATTGACTGTGCGTGAAGATGGAGTGATACGTCTGCAAGCACGCAAGGATAATGAATATATTCGTTTCCTCTTTACGGATACGAGACGCGAGAAGAGTGTGGAAGAGTTGAATCAACTATTTTATCCGAATCTGGCACGTATGACTTCCGGTGAAAAAGGGGAGTTGAGGGGAACGGAATATCTGGTATGCAAGCAGATTATCCGCGACCACGACGAATTTGCGGGACGTAGGGGATGCCGTATCAATGCCGAGCCGGCTGAAGGCGGCGGGTTTACGGTTTATTTCACTATTCCGCGCCGATAAAAGGAAAACACATAAAAGTTATTAGATAAGGAACATGGAAGAACAGAAGTTTAAAGTTATTATTGTAGAGGATGTAAAACTGGAGTTGAAAGGGACAGAAGAAATATTCCGTCATGAAATACCGAATGCGGAAGTGATCGGCACGGCAATGACGGAAAGTGAGTTTTGGCCGTTGATGGAGGCCCAGCTTCCCGATCTGGTATTGTTGGACTTAGGACTGGGAGGTTCTACGACCATTGGTGTTGATATTTGCAAGAATATATTCAAACGTTACAAAGGAGTTCGGGTACTGATCTTCACGGGTGAGATTCTGAACGAAAAATTGTGGGTGGACGTATTGAATGCCGGTGCCGATGGAATCATCCTCAAAACGGGTGAGTTACTGACGAAAACAGACGTTCAGGCTGTGATGGATGGAAAGAAATTGGTATTTAACTATCCGATTCTGGAAAAGATTGTAGATCGTTTCAAGAAATCTGTAGCCAACGATGCCAAGCGTCAGGAGGCTGTCATCAGTTATGATATTGATGAATATGACGAACGTTTTCTCCGTCATCTGGCTTTGGGTTATACGAAAGAGATGATTGCCAATCTGAAAGGAATGCCTTTTGGTGTGAAATCATTGGAGAAGCGGCAGAATGATCTGATCGGACGTCTTTTTCCGAATGGTGAACGGGTGGGAGTGAATGCTACCCGGTTGGCAGTACGTGCATTGGAATTGCGTATTATTGATCTGGATAATCTGGAGCCTGACGAAGAGTAAATTAAGTATTAGGTATAAAGTATTATATGAAGAATAAATGGCGCATGCCCCATCCCGCTACGATGTTCCTTCTGCTGACAATGGCAGTGGTCTTTCTTTCATGGATATGCGATATCTATGGATTGAAAGTGACATTGCCGCAGACAGGTGAGGATATTCGTGTACAAAGCCTGTTGAGTCCGGAAGGAATCCGTTGGTGGTTGCGGAACGCTATTAAGAACTTTACGGGCTTTGCTCCGTTGGGCATGGTGATTATTGCTATGTTCGGATTGGGAGTGGCACAACATTCCGGTTTTATTGATGCATGTATCCGCATGGGGGTGGGAAACCGGCAGGAAAAGAGGAAAATCATTTTGTGGGTGATTGTGCTTGGTTTGTTGTCGAATGCCATTGGTGATGGTGGATATATCATTTTATTGCCTATTGCTGCTATGCTGTTTCAATGGGTGGGGCTTCATCCGGTTGCAGGGATTGTTACGGCTTATGTTTCCGTTGCGTGCGGGTATAGTGCTAATATTGTATTGAGTACGATGGACCCGTTGTTGGCGCATACCACGCAAGAGGCTGCATTGGCACAAACGGGTTATCAGGGAAATACGGAACCTCTTTGCAATTACTTTTTTATGAGTGCTTCAACAGTAGCCATTACGGCTATTGTGTATTGGATTACTCAAAAATGGCTTCTTCCTACGTTAGGTAAATATGAAGGCAGTATGAAAGTGGTGGCTTACCATCCTCTGTCTCGTAAAGAGCGGCGTGCTATTATGATTTCCATTGTTGTGGCAGCTATCTATGTGGCTCTTATCTTGTGGCTTACTTTTTCTTCTTATGGAATTTTGCGGGGTGTGAACGGTGGTTTGATGCATTCGCCTTTTATTGCCGGTATTTTGTTTTTGCTTTCTTTGGGAGCAGGTATTACGGGAATGGCTTATGGATTCAGTTCCGGACGGTATCGCACAGACAATGATGTGATTGAAGGACTTACGCAGCCGATGAAGCTTCTTGGAGTGTATTTCGTTATCGCTTTCTTCGCTGCGCAGATGTTTGCCTGTTTTGAATATTCTCATCTGGATAAATGTCTGGCTATCATGGGTGCTGATCTGCTTTCTTCGTTTAAACCGGCTCCTTTGTCTGCTCTTGTCCTGTTTATTCTGTTTACGGCATTGATAAACCTGATTATGGTATCTGCTACTTCCAAATGGGCTTTTATGTCTTTTATCTTTATCCCGATGTTTGCACAGATGGGAATTGCTCCGGATATAGCACAATGTGCTTTCCGTATCGGAGATAGCTCGACGAATGCCATTACTCCTTTCTTATTCTATATGCCTCTGGTGCTTACCTATATGCGGCAGTATGATAAGCAGATTACGTATGGTTCATTGCTGAAATATACCTGGAGATATTCATTAGGCATTTTGGTTGTCTGGACATTGTTGTTTATCGTTTGGTATTTGTTGAAAATACCGATGGGATTGTAGGGCTAAGGAATGATTGCCGGGCTCCGGTTTATCAGATTGGAATTTTGTTTTTCTGAATTAATCGCTATATTTGCACCGTTCCTTAAAGAAAGACAACGAATGAATCTACCAGAAATCTCTGAAAATCTAGTTGAACAGTTAAATCACGGTAATACAAAAGCATTTGATAAAATTTATCATACCTACTATCTTTATTTGTGTGCGATAGCCGTTTATTATGTGCATGATAAAAGGGTGGCAGGGGAGATTGTGAATGATGTCTTTGTTGCTTTTTGGCAGAATCGACATCATATTACTCATCCTGCTCTTCCGTATTTGCGGCGTGCCATTCAAAATGCGAGCATCAGTTATCTGCGCTCTTCTTACTTCAACGAAAAACAGATGACGGAACAGATGGAAGAAATCTGGGCTTTTCTCGAAAATCATATTCTTTCTTCCGATAATCCTTTGCAGGCATTGGAGCATAGCGAAATGAATACCATCATCATGAAGAAGGTGGAGGAATTGCCTGCCAAATGCCGTGCCATATTTAAAGCAAGTTTGTATGAGGGGAAGACATATAGTGAAATTGCCGAGGAGCAGAATATTAATGTGACCACTGTAAGGGTACAGATGAAAATAGCATTGACTAAGCTGCGCGAATCGCTAGGTACTCCTTATATGATAGCTATTTTGATGTTTCTCTAAAAAAAATCGCTTTTCTTTTAAACGTTTCTTTTTTTATTGCGTATCTAGTTATATACACCCATAGAAAAAGTACGTTTATGAATGACTCTTATCATATAGAAGAATTGGAAATCCGGATAAGCAACTATCTGTCCGGTAACTGCACCGAAGAAGAGAAAGAAGCTCTGCTCGCTTATCTGGCTTCCAATGAAGATGCTGCTAAAATATTTCGGGAGATGTCCGCAGTATGGGCTGTTTCTTCTGTGCCTGCATTTGCGAAAATAGAGGATGCTAATTTATCACAGATAAAAGAAAAAATAGCGGCTGCAGAGATGAAGCCTGTCCGTTCGCGGAAGATAGTTCCTGTGTGGCTGAAGGTGGCTGCTGCAATTATTTTGTTGTTGGGCTGTAATTACTTCTGGTACACTTATACTGAAAATCTTACGGAAGTATATACGAATGCGGATTCTCCTTATGAAATTAAAGTGCCGGCCGGTTCGCGGACGAATATTGTGCTTCCGGATGGAACAGAGGTTTCATTGAATGCGGGTTCTGTGTTACGCTATTGTCGCGGGTTCGGTATTCGTGAACGTGATGTTACGCTTGATGGCGAAGGATATTTCAAGGTGGCGAAAAATGAGAAGATTCCTTTCTTTGTAACGACGAATGGTGTGCAGGTAAAGGTGGTGGGGACTGTTTTTAATGTCCGTGCTTATGATGACGATAATTATGTAATGGTATCTCTGTTGGAAGGTCGTGTCAATTTAGCCACTTTGTCCGGTTCGGTGATGAAGCTATTCCCTAGCGAACAGGCTTTTTACGATAAGAATACGGGCCGCATGGAGAAAATGAAATCAAATGCTAGTTCTGCCTGTGACTGGTTGGATGGTGGCCTGACATTTGAAGATGCTCCATTTGCCGACATTGCACACCGTCTGGAGCGCAAATTCCAGGTGAAGATCAGTTTAGGGAGTGAACGTCTGAAAGCGGAACGCTTTTCCGGATGTTTCAATAGTAATCAAAGTATCAATGATATATTGGGAGAAATCAACGTTGAGAAGCAATATACATGGAAAGTTAGTGGAGACACTATCTTTATAACTGACAAGAAAAAGGAGGTAAAATAAGAAAAAGTAAAGTATGATTGAGAACTTAGTCGATAGATATATCGGCGGTTCAGCGTTGTATAGAAAGATATTATGTTAACCTTTAATAGTGAAAAATATGAGATTAATAGTAAAAAGAATATTATTAATGCTTCTGCTTTTGTCTGTAGGAAATGCTTTGACTGGTGGTTTCCAGCTATCGGCACAGGTACAAAGTAAAAGTTTCAGTGTGAAAGTAGATAATATTACTTTAAAAGAAGCCATTGAAGTAATAAAGAAGCAAGGCAATTACTCTTTCCTGATTCGTAATAATGACATTGATTTGAATAGGAAAGTTTCTGTGAATATAAATAACGGTACTATTAATGATGTGATGGGACAATTGCTGGCCGGAACGGACGTCAGGTATGAAGTGAACGGAAACCGGGTGATTATGTTCCATGCAGTGACACCGCAGAAAGAACAGAAAAAAGCGTTTGTCTTAAAAGGACGGATCACTGATCCTACAGGTGAAGGGGTGATTGGGGCAAATGTGAAAGTGGTCGATTCTACGGAAGGTACCATTACGGATATGGATGGCAATTTCTCCTTGATGGTTACTCCAAATGCCCGTTTATCCATATCATATATCGGCTATGCCACACAGGAAGTGGTGGTAAAAGATCAACGTCCTCTCAATGTAACTTTGAAAGAAGATACCCGGTTAATAGACGAAGTAGTAGTTGTTGGTTACGGTGTACAAAAGAAAGCGAACCTGACAGGTGCGGTGAGCAGTGTGAAGATGGATGATGTTTTAGGTGACCGTCCGGTGGTGTCTGTGAGTGACGCTTTGAAAGGGGCAATGCCCGGTTTGCAGATTACAGGTAATTCTGGAAGACCCGGTGAAGAAATGAGTTTCAATATTCGTGGTGTCAACAGTCTGGATAAGAATGGAAAACCGCTGGTACTGGTGGATAACGTGGAGATGGATATTAATATGCTCGATCCGAACGATATCGAATCGGTGACTGTTTTGAAGGATGCGGCATCTTCTGCTATTTATGGAGCACGGGCAGCTTTCGGGGTGATTTTGATTACTACAAAGAAAGGTTCGGATGCAACTAAACTCTCTATTAATTATTCAAATAATTTCTCCTTCAGCAGGCCTGCCAATATGCCTCATAAGGCTACTCCGCTCCAAACGGTACAGGCTTATAAGGACATGGGGACAATCAATTATCAAAGTGGTCAGAACGTAGATACCTGGTTGGGACTTTTGAAGGAATATAATGCTAATCCGTCTGCATATCCGGATGGTTATGCAATGGTGGACGGGCTGCGTTATAGCTTGGCAGAAACTGATCTTTTCGATGATATGATGGAAACTGGTTTCCAGCAAACTCATAATATCTCGGTAGGTGGCGGTACGAAAGATATTTCTTATCGTTTCTCCTTTGGTATGGTGAATGAAAATGGGGTACTGGCTTCGGATAAAGATACGTACAAGCGTTACAACGTGTCTTCTTATCTCCGTTCAGATGTGTTTTCATGGATTACTCCGGAATTGGATATTAAATATACGAATTCCAACTCTTCATTGCCGGAAACTTCCGGAGGATATGGTATATGGGGAGCAGCAGTCGCATTCCCTTCTTATTTCCCTACCGGAACAATGAATATCGACGGTGAAGAATTACCGATCAATACTCCTCGTAATTTGATTGACCTGGCATATCCGACCACTATTCAAAAGAATAATCTTCGTATTTTCGGAAAGGTAACGATCAGTCCTTTGAAGAATGTGAAGTTGATTGGTGAGTACACATTCAATCATCTAAGTAACGAGAAAACGAAATTTGAGAAGAAGTTCTATTATGCCCATGGAGGCAATTTTGTGAAAGAGGTTTCCACTGCCAATTCCAAGTATGAATACTCCAATGGTATTACGGATTATAATGCATTGAACTTCTATGCTAACTATAACAACTCATGGGGCAAACATGATGTAACGGTGATGGGAGGTTTTAATCAGGAAAGTAGCGACTACCGCTATGCGGAGATGTCGCGTATGAATATGATTAATGAAGATCTGCCGTCTATCTCGCAGTCGACAGGTGACTATTTTGCTAAAGACAAATTTGAACGTTATACGGTAAGAGGGTTGTTCTATCGCATCAACTATTCGTTTGCCGGCAAGTATTTGCTTGAAACGAACGGACGTTATGACGGTTCTTCCAAATTCCCGAAGAATAGCCGTTTCGGTTTCTTTCCTTCTGTTTCCGCCGGATGGCGTATCAGCGAGGAAGCATTTATGAAACCTTTGAATTCAGTTCTTTCTAACTTGAAATTGCGTGGTTCTTGGGGTAATATCGGAAATCAGAGTATCACTCCTTATGCATATATTCCCGGTATGGATGCTGAACAGGCTTATTGGACTGTTTCCGGTATTAAAGTTACTACTTTGAAACCTGCTGCATTGGTCAGCAATAGCTTTACTTGGGAGAAAGTTACGACAATTGATGTCGGATTCGATCTTGGGCTATTGGATAACAGACTAAATATGGTGTTCGACTGGTATAGAAGAGATACTAAGGGTATGCTTGCTCCGGGTTCTGAACTTCCGGGTGTATTAGGTGCAAGTGCTCCTTTACAAAATACGGCTGATCTTCGTTCTAAAGGATGGGAAGTTTCGGTTGACTGGAATGACCAAATCGGAAAAGTGAAATATAGCTTAGGTTTCAATCTTTACGATTCGAAAACAAAGATTACTAAATACAATAACGAAACAGGATTATTTGGTAAGGACAAGAATGATAATGAAACATATCGTGTAGGAATGGAGCTGGGTGAGATCTGGGGATATGTAACCGATCGTTTGTATACAGTAGATGATTTCGATGCGGAAGGTAAATTGAAACCGGGTATTGCCAAAGTGGAAGGGTATAATCCGAATCCGGGAGATATATTATACAAAGATTTGGATGGTAATAATATTATCAACAGTGGTACCAGTACAACGAAAGATCCGGGAGACCGTAAAATCATCGGTAATAATACCCGGCGTTATCAGTATGGTATTCATGGTAGTGCAAGTTGGAACGGTTTTTCTCTGTCATTCTTGCTGCAAGGAGTTGGTAAACGAGATTTATGGGTGATGAACGATCTGTTTTATCCACATTATGATGCTTGGACTACCGTTTACGATTCACAGTTGAATTACTGGACTCCGGAAAATACGAATAGTTATTTTCCCCGTATTTATGAGAAAGCGGCCGGAAATACAGATGCCAATACACGTGTACAGACTCGTTATTTACAGGATGGATCGTATTTAAGTATTCGTAATATAACACTTTCTTATAATTTCCCCTCCAAGTGGATGAGTAAGATTGGAGTTAATAATCTGGCTGTGTTCTTCAGTGGTGAGAATCTTTATACGTTCGACCACTTGCCGAAGGGACTTGATCCGGAACGTTCTGTCACGGATGATTTAGGACAACGTGGTTTTACCTATCCGTATATGAGACAGTATTCGTTCGGTATAAACCTTTCATTCTGATTGTTTCACAACTTAAAGAGTAATTATTATGAATAAATATATACTATGTGTAAGCGTTAGTTTTTGTTTGTTGATGTCGTCTTGTCTGAATGACGAATTTCTGGAGGTTTATCCTAAAGGACAGCAAACAGAAGCATCGGTCTTTACTACTTATGACAACTTTAAAACGTATACATGGGGATTGTATAACGTGTTCTTCGGATATACGTATGATACAGGGCAAACGGATGAAATTTTCCGTGGTGATTTTGAATCGGATAACATGATAAAAGGATTGGATGGATATGAAGGTCAGTGGGCATATCGCAAAGCAAAGGCTACGGATGAATCTAAAGATTGGGATTACGATTATATCCGCCGTGTTAATCTGATGCTTGATAATATCGATCATTCGGAAATGAATGAAACCGAGAGGGAGCATTGGAGAAGTGTGGGATATTTCTTCCGTTCTTATAAATACTTTCAGATGCTTTCCAAATTTGGTGATATTCCCTGGGTAGAGCATGCTTTGACAGAGGAAAGTCCCGAGCTTTATGGAAAACGTGATAGTCGTGACCTGGTGGCTTCCAATATTCTGTCTAATTTGAAATATGCGGAAACACATATTGGCAGTAATATCGAAGCGGATGGGAAAAATACAATTAATATGTATGTGGTGAAAGCTCTTATTTCCCGTTTTGCTTTATTTGAAGGAACTTGGAGAAAATATCATGGTTTGTCGGGGGCAGATACTTATCTGGAAGAATGTGCCCGTGCTTCTGAAGAGGTGATTAAGCAATATCCGAATGTGCATCCTAAATATGATGAGTTGTTTAATTCGGAAACACTGGATGGAGTGACAGGTATTATTTTGTATAAGGCTTATGAAACCGGACAGTTGATGCATGGTTTGACCCGTATGGTGCGTACAGGTGAATCTTATATTGAGGCAACGAAAGACGCGGTAGACAGTTATCTCTGTACGGATGGACGACCGGTTAGCACGACGACTAGCCATTATGGGGGTGATAAGAATATGTATGGACAATTCCGTGATCGTGATTACCGGTTGTATTTGACGATCTGTCCTCCATATATGGTGAAGAAAGAAAACGGACCCAGTACGGCTGATTGGAAATATACGGATAATGCACAGGACAGAGAATTTATAGATTTAATGGCTACGATTTCCGGTGAAACTTATCATCGTTTGCCGTCTTCCAACTTTAAAGGATTCACTGTGCAAGGACAACCTCACTTTAAGAATATGAACTGGGGACAGGGCTGGAATGCTTCCCAAATGGGCTTCTGGGTATGGAAATATTATAATACACATACTGTAGCTACCAACGCGAATGGGGTGAATACAACAGATGCCCCGCTGTTCCGTATAGGTGAGGTGATGGTAAATTATGCCGAAGCGATGTGCGAATTGAACAAGTTAGACCAGGCTGCTGCGGATAAGTCTATTAACAAACTTCGGGCAAGAGCTAATGTGGCGAAAATGGTGGTAAATGATATTAATGATGCTTTTGATCCGAAGCGTGATCCTTCCGTTCCTGCTCTCTTGTGGGAAGTGCGTAGGGAGAGACGAGTTGAGTTGATGGGTGAAGGTTTCCGTCTGGATGATTTGCGCAGGTGGAAGAAAGGAGACTATGTTAACAAACAACCGCTAGGTGCTTATGTGACAGGGGCTTCGGCCAAGAATTTGAAAGTAACGGGTGGCACAGGTGCTGATGAAGGATATGTTTATTTCTTTGATACCCCGCTTGGATGGCAGGAACATTATTATCTGTATCCGTTGCCTTTGAAGCAATTGGCTTTAAATACGAATCTGGAACAAAATCCGGTATGGACAAAGTAATTTTAAATTAAAATGATGCACAAGACCTGTAATATTTTAGTATATTGCAGGTCTTGAAAATTTAAGGTAGAAAATGAAAAATAGAATATCAATAAAATATGCGTTTTTTTGTGGAACAGCTTGCTGCATCTCATCTATATTACGGGCGCAACAGGATGTATCTCGAATGAATGTGCTTTTTATAATGGCTGATGATATGCGTCCCGAACTGGGGTGCTACGGGGTGGATGTCGTGAAAACTCCTAATATGGACCGTTTGGCGGCAAGTGGAGTCTTGTTTCAGAATGCGTATTGTAATATTCCAGTGAGTGGGGCATCCCGGGCTAGTTTATTGACGGGGGTATATCCTCATTATCCCGATCGCTTTATTAGTTTTTCCGCCTATGCCAGCAAAGATTGTCCCGAAGCAATACCTATTTCAGGATGGTTCACCCGGAATGGTTATCATACTATTTCGGACGGCAAGGTGTTTCATCATATCAGCGATCATGCGGATTCGTGGAGCGAGGCTCCTTACCGGAATCATCCGGATGGATATGATGTATATTGGGCGGAATATAATAAATGGGAACTTTGGATGAATTCGGAATCGGGAAAAACGATTAATCCGAAAACGATGAGGGGACCTTTCTGTGAATCTGCTGATGTTCCTGATACTGCCTATGATGATGGGAAACTTGCAAACCGGGCTATTCGTGACTTGAAAAGGATGAAGGAGACCGGCAAACCTTTCTTCTTGGCTTGTGGTTTCTGGAAACCTCATTTGCCGTTCAATGCTCCAAAGAAATATTGGGATTTATATAAACGGGAGGAAATACCTTTGGCTACCAATCGTTTCCGGCCTGAAGGATTACCGGAACAGGTTCGTAATTCGGGCGAGATATATGCGTATGCACGGGTTACGGATACGAGTGATATTGACTTCCAACGGGAGGTAAAACATGGATATTATGCTTGTTTGAGTTATGTGGATGCACAGATCGGCAAGGTATTGGATGCATTGGATGAACTGGGATTATCGGATAATACAATTGTGGTTTTGTTGGGGGATCATGGCTGGAATCTGGGAGAACATGATTTTATAGGTAAACATAATCTGATGGATACTTCTACTCATGTACCGTTGATTGTCCGTGTGCCGGGAATGAAAAAGGGAAAAACAAAATCGATGGTGGAATTTGTTGATTTGTACCCGACTTTATGTGAACTTTGCAAACTTCCTGTTCCCGCTGAACAGTTAAGCGGACAAAGCTTTGCCGGGGTTTTCAAAAATCTGAAAGCTAAGACGAAAGATGAAGTTTATATTCAGTGGGAAGGAGGAGATAATGCTGTTGACCGGCGTTATAGTTATGCGGAATGGATGAAAGGCGACGTGAAGAAAGCCAGTATGCTGTTTGATCATCAGATTGACAGGAAGGAAAACAAGAACCGGGTAGATGAGAAAAAATATAAGAATAAGGTCGAATCATTATCTTCTTTTATCAGAATAAAGAAGTCATCATTAAAGAAATAATATGAGAACAGTTTTTTTACAGTCCAACCGTTTGGTATCGGTTGTTTTATTTATGCTTTATGGTATGTCGATGTTTGCCCAGCGACAGGATATCTTGTTAAATAACGATTGGAATTTCCGGTTCTCGCATCAGGTACAGAAGGGAACAGAAGTAAGAGTTGATTTGCCTCATACTTGGAATGCACAGGATGCTTTGTCCGGTAAGATAGACTATAAACGGGGAATTGGCAATTATGAGAAGAATTTATTTATTCGTTCCGAATGGAAAGGAAAACGTCTTTTTATTCGTTTCGAAGGAGTGAATAACATTGCGGATGTGTTTGTCAATCGTCGTCATATAGGTGAGCATCGTGGGGGATATGGGGCTTTTATCTTTGAGATCACTGGAAAGGTGGAATATGGAAAAGAAAATTCTATATTGGTACGGGTGAATAATGGTGAACAGTTGGATATTATGCCTTTGGTCGGTGACTTTAATTTTTATGGAGGTATTTATCGGGATGTACATTTGCTGATTACTGATGAGACGTGTATTTCTCCTTTGAATTATGCTTCTCCCGGAGTACGTCTGATACAGGATAGTGTAAGCCATAAATATGCTAAGGTGCGTGCTGTTGTTGATTTATCAAACGGAGATAGTGGTAATCGGGAAGTAGAGCTTAATGTACGCCTGTTAGATGGTCAAAGGGTGGTGAAAGAAGGAACAAAGAAAGTGAATCTTTCTGGAAACGCAGCAATGCAGCAGGAATTTACATTTGAAATCGATCAACCTCATTTATGGAATGGCCGTCAGGATCCTTTCCTTTATCAGGCGGAAGTGACTCTTTCCCGGAATGGTCAGATGGTAGATCGCGTCACACAACCGTTAGGACTTCGTTTTTACCGGATCGCCCCTGATAAAGGTTTTTTCCTGAATGGAAAACATTTACCTCTTCAAGGCGTTTGCCGTCATCAGGATAGGAGTGAGGTGGGCAATGCATTGCGCCCGCAACACCATGAGGAAGATGCGGCATTGATGTTGGAGATGGGAGTGAATGCTGTTCGTCTGGCGCATTATCCGCAGGCTACTTATTTTTATGATCTGATGGATAAGAATGGTATTATTGTATGGGCTGAAATACCTTTTGTGGGCCCTGGTGGATATAATGATAAGGGGTTTGTGGATTTACCTGCTTTCCGTGCCAACGGAAAGGAACAGCTCAAAGAACTGATTCGCCAACATTATAATCATCCTTCTATTTGTGTATGGGGGCTATTTAATGAGTTGACGGAGTTGGGAGATAATCCGGTTGAGTACATCAAAGAATTAAATGTGCTGGCACATCAGGAAGATCCTACCCGACTTACGACCTCTGCAAGTAATCAAATGGGAGATTTGAATTTCATAACGGATGCTATTGCCTGGAACCGTTATGATGGATGGTATGGTGGCACTCCCGCTGATTTGGGGAAATGGTTGGATCGAATGCATAAGGATCATCCGGAAATATGTATCGCTATCAGTGAATATGGTGCCGGTGCAAGTATTTACCATCAACAAGATTCGTTGGTTAAAACTGTACCAACCAGTTGGTGGCATCCAGAAAACTGGCAGACGTATTATCACATTGAAAACTGGAAAACAATCTCTTCCCGCCCTTATGTATGGGGAAGCTTTGTATGGAATATGTTTGATTTTGGCGCTGCACATCGCACTGAAGGAGACCGTCCCGGAATTAATGATAAAGGTTTGGTTACCTTCGACCGGAAAGTTCGTAAAGATGCTTTCTACTTCTATAAAGCTAACTGGAATGGGGAAGAACCAATGCTTTATTTGACAGGCAAACGTAACACGGCGCGTACACAACGTTTGCAAACAATTATTGCTTTCACGAATCAGTCAGGAGCCGAATTGTTTGTAAACGGTAAGAGTTATGGTAAAGCAACACCGGATTCGTATGCTATTCTGGAATGGAAAAATGTGGAACTACAACCTGGTGAAAATGAAATAAAGGTTGTCTCCACTAATAAGAAGTTACCTTTGAGCGATAGCTTTCATTGTAGATTGTGATAAGTACAATTGCAGCTAAGAGAAAATCAGGCACGTTCTCTCGTACAAATATACGTAATAATTGGGATTTGAGTGCATTGCGTGCTTCATCTGTTGTCCAGGCATTACAGAATATTTATGGTATAAATCCCAAACGCCTGACAGCTGCCGGTCGAGGTGAATTTAATCCGGTAGCCGGTAATGATACGGCAGAAGGAAAAGCTCGTAACCGCCGGACCGAGATCATTATAACTCCTAAACTGGATCAGTTCATGGATTTGATTGATCAGGCTCCTGATAGTTCTTCATCCGATACAATTGGTAATGAGGATGTGAAAGAGTAGAAAAGACCTTCACTTAGAGATAAAATAAAAGCGATGAATTCAAATTCATCGCTTTTATTTTAAGTGGTTAACATAAGATTTTGTAGGATTTGGACTAAATTATAAAACTCATTTTCTTTACAATAAAGTTTAAACATTAAGTAGCACTACTGTATCTGATTGATAGATGAGGTGGTTCAGAGTTGCGGTCCGAAAACGACAAGTGCTTTGGCAGCGTCATTATCGCAATACTGCTTAAAGTTTTCCCTATACATACCAGCCAATTTCTTTGCTTTTTCTTTCCATTCATTGACATCGGTGTAAGTATTACGAGGGTCGAGAATGCCTTCCGATACATTTTTCAATGCTTTGGGTACATTCAGGTTCATGATAGGAATATGAATCGTATCCACTTCATCAATAGAACCATCGATGATGGAGTCGATGATAGCACGGGTGTCTTTGAGAGAAATTCGTTTACCCGTACCGTTCCAACCAGTATTTACAAGATAGGCCTTCGCACCGTGTTCTTTCATCCGGGCAACGAGTGTTTTTGCATACATGGTGGGATGTAATGTCAGGAAAGCTTCACCAAATGCTGGCGAGAATGATGGTATAGGTTCGGTGATGCCCCGTTCAGTACCTGCCAGTTTGGATGTAAAGCCACTCAGCAAATGATATTGAGCTTGGTTCTCGTCAAGGATAGAAACCGGGGGTAATACGCCAAATGCATCGGCAGACAAGTAAACGATTTTTTTTGCATGACCAGCTTTGGAAGGAAGTACAATCTTATTGATATGATAAATCGGATAAGATACACGTGTATTCTCTGTTCTTGATTTATCAGTAAAGTCTACACTTCCATCAGGACGTACCGTCACATTTTCCAACAGTGCATCCCGACGGATGGCACGCCAGATATCTGGTTCACTCTCTTCGCTCAGGTTAATAACTTTGGCATAGCAACCACCTTCATAATTGAATACACCATTTTCATCCCAGCCATGTTCATCATCTCCAATCAGATAACGTTTCGGGTCGGCAGATAAAGTAGTTTTTCCCGTTCCCGATAAACCGAAGAAAATCACCACATCACCTGCCTCGCCCACATTGGCGGAACAGTGCATTGAGGGAATACCTTGCAGCGGCAGGTAATAGTTTTGCATACAGAACATTCCTTTTTTCATTTCGCCACCATACCATGTGCCGCCAATCACCTGCATATGTTCAGTCAGATTAAAGCAGACGAAAACTTCCGAGTTCAAGCCTTGTTCTTTCCAATTCGGGTTAACAGTCTTGGAAGAATTTAATACCACAAAATCCGGTTCGCCATAGTTTTTCAAATCATAAAAAGAGGGGCGCATGAACATATTGGTGACAAAATGTGCTTGCCAGGCCACTTCCATAATGAAACGTACTTTCAGGCGGGTATTCTCATTAGCACCGCAGAAAGTATCTACCACATATAACTTTCTCGAAGAAGAAAGTTGTTTTTGAGATAATGCTTTCAAGTCATTCCATATTTCGGTAGAAACAGGCTTGTTTATTACCCCGTCCCACCAAACAGTATTTTCGGTAATAGCATCTTTCACAATATATTTGTCTTTGGGTGACCGTCCTGTGAACTTACCAGTATTCACGGCTACTGCTCCCGTATCAGTCAGATAACCTTTCTCGAAACCTTCATTAGCTGGATTCATTTCGTCCTGAAACAATTGTTCATACGATGGGTTGTGTACAATCTCAAAATTACCGACAATGCCATACTTGCTTAAATCTACATTTTCCATACTTTCAAATATTAATGATTGATATATAAAATTTATTTCTTCATTCCTGATTTATTTATCGACGGCAAAGTTACAGCCTTTCCAAACGATGTCTTATATTTGCATAATTAATACTTTTAATGATATATATCGGAAATAATAATGGAACTGACGCATCTTAGATATTTTATCCAACTGGCGGAAGTACTCAATTTTACGGAGGCTTCCAAACAATTATTTATCACCCAAAGTACCCTTTCACAAAGTATCCGTCAAACGGAAAGTGAACTGGGAACACCACTTTTTGAACGTATAGGGAAGAAAGTATATTTGACGGATGCCGGGCAGGCATTCTTACCTTATGCTCGGCAGTCGATTATCGAAACGGAAACGGGTATTCAGAAGCTTCGGGATATGCAGCAAATTTATAAAGGTGAGCTCCGTATTGGTGTGATTTACAGTCTGTGTCCCATGCTGGCGGAAAGCATTGTCCGTTTCTCAAAAGAATATCCCGGTATAAAACTGATACTCACACAGTCCACTTCCATTAATGATATGACTACGATGTTGCATAACAATGAGGTAGACTTTGCCTTGGCATATAAGCTGGATGCATTATCGTCATTGACGGAGAAGATAGATTTATGCCCGGACCCTTTGTGTGTGATTGTTCATCGTCGTTCTCCATTAGCTTCACAGCAGAAAATATCAATACAGGCCTTGACACATTATCCGCTCGCTCTGTTAAAGTCTGGGTCATATACCCGCAATGTGATAGAAAATGTAGCATCTCGAAGCGGGATTAGCCTCCAGCCAATGGCGGAAATAAATGATACTAATCTTTTGCTGCAAATGGTGCGCACTGGAGATTGGATTAGTGTTCTTTCACAGCATAGCGTTGATAATCAGCCTGATTTAAAAGCTGTGCCTTTGAAAGAAAAGGGAGGAGAAATGCACGTATACTTGTTTCAATTGAAAGGTAGGTATAAGAAATTGGTTACACGGAAATTTATTGAGATTATTCAAAAAGTAATGTCCCAAAATAACCTTATTCAGGCTTAGTTGGGAATTATATCTGTTCGGAAATGAATGAAACAGTGCGAAAATGAGTGAAACTGTACGGATTCGGTCATACATAGTGGAAAAATATCTATCAT
>NZ_JADMOU010000045.1:0-35118 GCF_015558905.1 Bacteroides sp. D55t1_190419_B8 | reverse complement strand
CGATCTAGGAAGCCGCCCTTCTTACTTATTTAATTTCGAATGAATTTTATTCCAGTCTGCGGGAACCGTCGCCGATTACTACATCATACACTTTCGGGCTTCTGCCGAATTTAGCTTTGAAAGCAGCTTTTGTTTTTTCAACGAAGTTGTCATACAATTCGTTTTTGACAAGGTTGATCGTACAACCGCCGAATCCGCCACCCATCACGCGTGAACCGGTAACACCGTATTCTTTAGCGCAGTCATTCAGGAAGTCGAGTTCTTCGCAGCTTACTTCGTACAGCTTGCTCATACCATGATGAGTTTCGTACATCTTCTTACCTACAGTTTCGTAATCATCCTTTTCCAATGCTTCACAAACGTCGAGTACACGTTGGATTTCTTCGATTACGTATTCTGCACGCATATAGTCTTCAGCGCTGATATCAGCTTTTGCTTCTTCCAGCATAGCCATTGTACAGTCGCGCAGGAATTCTACGTGCGGATGTTTTTTCTGGATAGCCGCAACAGCAGCTTCACAGCTTTGGCGACGCTTGTTGTAAGCAGAAGAAGCCAATTCGTGTTTCACCACTGAATCCATCAGAACCAGGCGATAACCTTCCGGATGGAATGGGAAATACTGATACTCCAGTGAACGGCAATCCAGACGGATCAAGCTGCCTGCTTTACCGAATACGGAAGCAAACTGGTCCATAATACCGCAGTTCACACCACAATAGTTATGTTCTGTAGCCTGACCCACTTTAGCCAATTCAAACTTATCTATCTTGTTTTCACCGAACAGTTCGTTCAATGCGAAAGCATATGTACTTTCCAAAGCAGCAGAAGAAGACATACCTGCACCCAGAGGCACATCACCTGCGAAAGCAGTATTGAATCCCTTCACGTCAACGCCACGTTTGATCATTTCACGGCATACACCGAAAATATATCTTGCCCAGCTGGCGCGTGGAGCATCTTCTTCATTCAAGCCAAATTCCACATAATCTTTCAAGTCGATAGAGTAAGCCTTTACTTTGTCAGTACCGTTCGGTTTGATTTCAGCAATCATCCCTTTATCTACCGCTCCCGGAAAAACGAATCCACCGTTGTAGTCAGTGTGTTCGCCGATCAGGTTGATACGGCCCGGAGAAGCATATAGAAAGCCGGTAGTTCCGTCAAAGTGTTTAATGAATCGACTTCTTACGTATTCTGTATCCATGATATTTATATTTTAAAGGTGAATAAATTGAATTCTATTCTATGTGATTGTTTATTCCACAGGAATATCCTTATTTACATTCTTGCAACCTACCAGACCGTAGAACAACAGGTAAGCCAAAGCGGCGATAATAACCCAATAGCTAGGCATGAAACCAGCGATATCGGCTACTAATCCCTGAATTACAGGTAAGATACCTCCACCACATACCAGTACCATAAACAGACCGGAAGCAGCAGCCAGATATTTACCTAAACCTTCTACAGCAAGGTTGAAAATACCACCCCACATGATAGAAGTACATAAGCCCACTAATACCAGATACATGGCATTGATAGGAACTTCTGCAAATCCGAATGACAAACTACCGGTAGCGCTTTGTTGAAGTACAGGTAGATCAACCATTGTTTCTGTAGATGAGAAGATGGCAAGGAATACCAGAATCAAACCTAAAGCAGAAGTAAATGTAAGCATAGCCTTACTGGAGATTTTAGCACCAAGAGAAGCACCTGTCAAGCGTCCGATCAACATCAGGAACCAGTATGTTCCTACTACGAATCCCGAGATTGTAGAAGCGATACCTGCTCCACCTTTTTCTACAGGGTCTGTCAAGAATAAATTCAAAGTTCCCGGTACACCTACTTCAATACCTACATATACAAAGATTGCAATAGCTCCCAGGACGAAATGACGGAACTTCAAAGCACCTTTCATCAATTTACCGATAGGTTCTGTTGCGGTAGCGGCGTTAGGCTCTGGTATGCGTACAAACAAAAGCACGAAGAATGCGAAAGCGAACACAGCCATAGCGGTGTACATCACAGGGAATATTTGAGAAATAGTAGCTTTTTCGATAGATCCGGCGATAAGGATACCTACAAACATCGGAGTAATGGTAGCCATTACAGAGTTGAAAGAGCCACCTACCTGGATAAGCTGATTACCTTTGTTACCTTCGCCACCAAGTTTGTTCAGCATCGGGTTCACAACAGTGTTAAGCAAACACATAGAGAAACCTGCTACGAATGCACCGATCAAATAAACAGCGAAAGCCATTTCCGGGCTTGAATGGCCGGATAAAAACTGGATACCTACGCCTATGAAGCCGATAGCTACTGCGATAAGTGCTGTTTTCTTATAGCCCACGCGTTGTAACAGGATGCCGCTCGGAATACCCATTACTGCATAAGCAATAAAGTTTCCGAAGTTTCCCAGCATACCTAATGCGTTTGATACGTCGAACTGGTTTTTCAATACGATACCCATAGGGGCAGCGAGGTTAGTAACAAATGAAATCATACCGAAAAGGAAAATCATCGTAATGATCGCAATGATTTTTCCATTCTTTTTTTCTTGTGTCATGGTTCAAAAAAATGTTAGTTTATAAAATTAGGTTAGTTATTTTTCAAATCTTATTCTTCTACCGTAAATTTGTAGACAGTGATCTGTTGGTATTCATCACCCGGCAGCAAAGTAGCCGATGGGAAATGCGGTTTGTTCGGAGTATCCGGGAAACACTGTGCCTCAAAGCAGATAGCGCTTCTGGCAGGGAATGTAGCTCCGTGTGCACCTTCAAATCCGTTGAGCCAGTTGCCTGTATAGAGTTGTACACCCGCTTCGGTGGTATATACTTCCATGATACGTCCGCTTTCCGGATCCTTGCAAGTGGCAGCCAGATCGAGCGAACCGCTTTCCAACTTGTTCAGTACGTAACAGTGGTCATATCCTGCACCGAAAATCAGTTGCTGGAATTTGTCGTCGATACGTTCGCCTACAGTGTGCGGGGCACGGAAATCCATCGGAGTACCCTCTACTTTGGCAATTTCACCGGTAGGGATAGAAACTTCGTCGATAGGCGTATAGAAATCAGCGTTGATCGTAACGATGTGGTTGTTGACGGTAGGAGTAGGGTTGGAAATACCGGCGAGGTTGAAGAAACCGTGGTTAGTTAAGTTAACGACTGTAGCTTTGTCGGTGGTAGCTCGGTATTCGATATTCAGTGCATTTACTTCGTTGTCCAGGCGGTAGGTCATTTCTATTTCCAGATTGCCGGGGAATCCCTCTTCGCCATCGGCAGAAACATAGTTGAATTGCACCGTACTCTCATCAATCTGGACAGCATCCCATACACGGGCGTGGAAACCGGTAGGTCCACCATGCAGAGAGTTAGGTCCGTTGTTAATCGTGAGTTCATGTTCTTCGCCGAACAAAGTGAATTTTCCTTTCGCAATACGGTTGCCGTAGCGTCCGATAGTAGTGCTTAAGAAAGGTTCCGGGCTGTTGATGACGTGGTCGATGCTGTCGTGTCCGAGGATTACATTGGCATACTTACCGTTTTTGTCCGGTACCATGATAGAAAGAATGGCGCATCCGTAATTGGTTACAGCTACTTCCATTCCCTTTGCGTTTTTGAGGATAAATAAATCAGTTTTCTTATCATTTATATCCTTTTGGAAATCTTTCCGGCTAAGCCCTGATAGATTCCCTTCTGTTGGGAATGTGTTATTCATGTCTGGTATTATTAAAATTTTCCTGCAAATAAAGGGAAATTCTTTCTTACTCACAAATTATTCCGGCTAAATATAGTAGATGCTTTAGGAAAGTTTAGCTTTATTACTTCATCTTCTTCGAATGCAAGAATAAAAGATGCTTTCTTAAATGAATTTTCATCCTCCTTTTCTTAAAAACTGAACTATTTTTTGTATGTTTGTTGCCGGATTGTAACAATCCGAGCGAATTTAATCTAAGTTTATAACAAGAAAAACAAAAATGTATCCATTAAAATTCGAACCTATTCTGAAGCAGACGCTTTGGGGGGGCGACAAAATTATTCCATTCAAGCATTTGAATTCAGACTTGAAAGGAGTAGGAGAAAGCTGGGAGATTTCTGGCGTTGAGAACAATGAATCCGTAGTGGCTAATGGTCCGGATAAAGGTCTAACCTTGGCCGATATGGTCAGAAAGTATCGCGAGGAGCTGGTTGGAGAAGCGAATTATGCTCGTTTCGGCAATAAATTTCCACTGCTCATTAAGTTCATCGACGCCAAACAGGATTTGTCAATCCAGGTACATCCGACAGATGAGTTGGCGAAGAAACGCCACAATTCGATGGGAAAAACCGAGATGTGGTATGTGGTAGATGCCGACAAAGGAGCTAAATTGCGTTCAGGGTTCTCTGAACAGATTACCCCGAAAGAATATAAAGAACGCGTGTTGAACAATACGATTACCGACGTATTGCAGGAATATGAAATTCATCCGGGTGATGTATTCTTCCTTCCTGCCGGACGTGTGCACAGCATCGGGGCAGGTTCTTTCATCGCCGAGATTCAGCAGACCTCTGATATAACTTACCGTATCTACGATTTCAACCGTAAAGATGCGAATGGCAAAACCCGCGAACTTCACACCGATTTAGCCCGTGAAGCCATCAACTATGAGGTTTTGGATGACTATCGCACTAAATACGAACCGTTGAAGGACGAACCGGTAGAACTGGTTGCTTGCACTTACTTCACGACTTCTCTGTATGACATGACTGAAGAAATCAGTTGCGACTATTCCGAACTCGATTCATTCGTAATCTTTATTTGTATGGAAGGATCCTGCAAGATGAGAGACAATGAAGGTAATGAACTGACTGTCAGTGCAGGAGAAACTATCCTGTTGCCTGCTACCACGCAAGATGTCACAATCACTCCCGAAGGAGGAAATGTGAAACTGCTGGAAACATACGTGTAAGATAATATCGTACAAAATGGAATTCATCCGACTTTGTTCCGTTCTCATGATGGACAAAGCCGGATGATTTTTTTTGAAATATATAAAATAATAAATGATGTAATGAGGAACAAAAATGGATTTAGCCGGTGTGCAGAGTTCTACATCGGCCGTTTGCGAAAGGAGGGACGCCATTCTACAGCACATGTTTACAAGAATGCTCTCTTCTCTTTCAGCAAGTTTTGCGGCACGCTCAATGTGTCGTTCAGACAAGTCACCCGGGAAAGTTTACGGCGTTACGGGCAGTACCTTTACGAGTGTGGTTTGAAGCCCAACACGATTTCTACGTATATGCGTATGCTTCGTAGCATTTACAACCGGGGAGTGGAAGCAGGTATTGCGTCTTATGTGCCGCGACTGTTTCATGATGTTTATACAGGTGTGGATATCCGCCAGAAAAAAGCCCTGCCTGCTGTCGAATTGCATAAGCTTCTATATGAAGATCCAAAGTCGGAGCGATTGCGTCGTACACAGGCTATTGCCGCCCTGATGTTCCAGTTTTGTGGAATGTCGTTTGCCGATTTGGCTCATTTGGAGAAATCGGCTTTGGATCAGAATGTGTTGCGGTATAATCGTATCAAAACCAAAACTCCGATGAGTGTGGAAGTGCTTGATACAGCCAGGGAAATGATCAACCAGCTCCGTAACAGGGAAGATGCCCAACCCGATCGTCCGGATTATCTGTTTGACATTCTTAGCGGCAAACAGAAACGTCAGGATGAAAAAGGGTATCGGGAATATCAGTCCGCTCTCCGTCAGTTCAATAATTGTTTGAAAGACTTGGCTAGAGCCTTACGTCTGCAATCTCCCGTCACTTCCTATACACTTCGCCATTCTTGGGCAACGACAGCGAAGTATCGGGGAGTACCTATTGAAATGATTAGTGAATCATTGGGCCATAAATCTATAAAAACAACACAAATCTATTTAAAAGGCTTTGGACTTAAAGAACGTACAGAGGTAAATAAAGGGAATTTATCTTACGTCAGAAACTGTTGTGTAGACAGAAAGAAAAGTGTAAAGTGCTAGTAGTCAGTATTGATATATGTGCGTTACTTCTTAGGTAACGGAACTTAAATTTGACGCAAAGATAGACAAAAACATAGATAGTAAGCAAATATTCTTCCACTTTTTTTCGTTTTATCTGAAATATAAGGAAAAAAACTATCCGAACATGAAATAATCTAATTTTCATGCTCTATACTTTTTTATTGCCTAATCTCTGGATTTTTCCTGTTGAGTATTAGGCAGTTCCATTCTTGTGCCCTATTCCTATATGTGATTTCCATTTTTATTGAGATGCGTGCCTTGTGTATGTATTGTCCGTTACCTAAGAAGTAACGGAATAACATGGGGTAAAAAAACATGATTTTAACAAAACCAAAATCAATTAGTGCTGGGCCTAGTGATGGGACAGGGGAAGGCGTAGCACACTCTAAACGCTGGTATGTCGCTCTGGTTCGTATGCACCACGAGAAGAAAGTAGCCGAGCGTTTATCTAAAATGGGGATTGAGAATTTCGTTCCTGTCCAACAAGAAATTCACCAGTGGAGTGACCGGCGCAAGATGGTTGAGTCCGTTCTTCTGCCCATGATGGTGTTTGTGCATGTAAATCCGAAAGAACGCAAAGAAGTTCTGGGTTTCTCTACTGTTAGCCGTTATATGGTGATGCGCGGTGAGAGTTCTCCGGCGGTGATCCCTGATGAGCAGATGGCTCGTTTCCGTTTCATGCTCGACTATTCAGAGGAAGCTATTTGTATGAACAGTTCTCCTTTGGCACGTGGTGAAAGGGTTCGTGTTGTGAAAGGACCTCTGACCGGGCTGGTTGGTGAACTGGTCAATGTCGATGGCAAAAGCAAGATTGCTGTCCGGCTGAATATGCTGGGATGCGCTTGCGTTAATATGCCTATTGGTTATGTCGAGGCTATTTGCGAGAAAAACTAATACCCGTCAGTCATTATTTATCCACCATTTACATGAATACGAAATTATCCGGTGCTTTTGCACTGATATTCTTTTTCTTCTTTTTCTCGGCTTGCCAGTCCTATAAGAAAGTACCTTATTTACAGGATGCGGAGATTTTGAAACAGGCGAATACGCAAGTTGCACCTGTTCAGGACGCAAGACTGATACCGGGCGATGAGGTTTCCATTTTTGTTTCCACTTCTGATCCGGTTGTTTCGCAGCCATTCAATGAACAAGGCAGTACATTTCTGCTGGATGACCAGGGGAATATCAACTATCCGGTTTTAGGTAAACTTTCTTTAACCGGTTTAACAAGTCGTGAAGCTGAAAATCTGATAACGGAGAGACTGAAATCTTACGTGAAAGAACGTCCTACGGTAGTAGTCCGTATGTCCGGCTTTAAAGTTTCGGTTCTGGGAGAAGTGGCTTCCCCCGGTGTTTATCCGGTGGTGAATGAGCAGATCAATGTGCTCGAAGCACTTGCCATGGCAGGAGATTTGACAATTTATGGTGTTCGTGATAATGTAAAACTAATCCGCGAAGACAGGAATGGGCATAAACAGTTTGTTACACTCAATCTGAACGACGCGGATTTGTTAATCTCTCCTTATTATCAGTTGCAACAGAATGACATCCTGTATGTCACTCCTAATAAAACCAAAGCGCAGAGCGCAGACATAGGAACAAGTACGACGATGTGGGTTTCGGGATTTTCCATCCTGGTGTCTATTGCCAGTTTGCTGGTCAATATACTTAGATAATACCACCTAATTCCCGATACTCCTCCGTACAATTAAAACACGGACACTCCTTCATCGGATTCAAATCATGATGGCCTACAATCAACGTCTTAGGAAATATTTTCCTCAATTCGCGGAGCAGACCGAGCAAAGAAGCCCGTTGTGCCAATGTACGCGTGTCTTTGGGACGTCCTGCCATATCCAGCCCTCCTTCATAACAAATACCTATCGAATGGGTGTTATGGTCACGGCAGTGTGCCCCGACCTTTTCCAGAGGACGACCCTGGCAGATTTCTCCGTCCCGGGTGATGTAGAAATGATAGCCGATGTCACGGAATCTCCGGTGCAAGATATGATCTTGACGGCAAGCCTCCGCCGAAAGGGACTTTCCTTCCGGCGTGGCACTACAATGAATGATAATCAGAGTGATGGTACGCATAGGACTACATACAGCTCTGTACTCCGATCAAACCTCCGATAGCGGTGGCAACGGTGATAATCACTTTGATGATGAAGCTCCATACGGAGCGGGGAGATGATGAATTACTCATAGATAAGAAGTTTTAAATAAATTGATAATAGTTTTTTTATTCACCACGGAGGACACAGAGGAAACAGAGGAAAGAAATAATCTGTGGTGAAAAAACTCTGTGTCCTCGGTGTCCTCTGTGGTGAATCCTTTAAGCAGCCGGATCAGGCGCTTCACCGCCACCATCCGGTTTCGGATCAGGGTTGTCACCCGAATCAGAACCTCCTCCGGCAGTTGTCGGTTTCTGATATTCGGCCTGCTGCTTCAACTGGCTGTCGAGTTTCAGGTTGGTGGTTGACAAATTACCGGTAGCACGGGCTTTCAGACGCATACCAGTGATGTTTTTCTCCAGTGAGAAATCTTCCAGCGTATCAGCCGCCTTACTGCGGATGCCCACACCAAAGATGGCAAGGTCGTCGATTTTCACACATTTGCCATCCAGCAGCAGTTCTTTGATACAGTCAACCATGTCGGAAAGCACACCTTTGATGACACCACCGGAATACGGTGAATTGTGCTTCGACATATGCTCGGCAAGCTTTGCCAAATCAAACGTCTCGTCGCTTACTGCACGGGCGAACCACTTGCCTGCATTCAGGCCTTTCTGTTGTTGGTTTTGATAAATTTTGTAACGGATCATAAAACAATAAATTAAAGGGTTAAACATCGTGTCCGAGGGATTCTTTTTCCTTTCGACAATACAAAGATACTACCCTCAAACCTTGAAAAATCAATAGTATGCGCTTGCGTACGATTGTTGTCAATTATGCGCAGTAACAGTCGGTTATTCAATGGAAAAACGTAGGATATGTGGATATGTTTTGTTATTTTTGTAACTGTAAATCAGAAACTTATTCATTATGAACGAATTCAAAATACGTGCCTACGGCCGCATGGAACTGGCTCAACTTTATTCTCCGGAACTAACTGACATTGCTGCATATCGAAAGATGAAGAAATGGATCTCTTTATGTCCCGGACTTCTGCAACGTCTGTACGACTTAGGTTACGAATCAAAGCGCCGCTCATTCACCCCGTTGGAGGTGAGAGTGATTGTAGACGCCTTGGGAGAACCTTAGAAGAGCGGAAAAGTAAAGCACCGCTTTAGCAATCGTAAAGCTATGCTTTACCACCTCTAAAGCGCCGCTTTAGATTTCATGAAACGTCCTGTTGTTATATAAATGCAAAAAATGCACTTTTTCCGGGGGCTCCCTAACACACGCACACATGTGTGCGCGTATAAACGCCTTTATCGTCTGTATTGATGAGCAATCCTTTTTTTATCAGACGGTTCAGCCAGCTAAGAGCAGTGTTAGGTTTGATTTTCATCTTTTCAGCCTGTTCCAACAACTGTGTGCGGGTGAACTGGTTGCCCATTATTTCAAAAAGTGCATCCCGGTCAGCATTGGCTCTATGTTTGACCTCTGTGGAAGGAAGAAAAGATAAGATATGTGTGGCATGACGATAGAGCGGAGTTACAAGCTCCAGCACCGCATGGAAATCTTCAGCGGTGATTGTCATATCCCAACGGGTGATAATGCTGTCTTTGATATTATCGGCAGCAATCTCCTTGTCAGGAGTCAGCAGAGGGGCGGAAGAACCTTTGAACTGATAAGGCTGGTCGCATTCCAGTGCACGCATCATAGCTATTTCTGCCATGATACGGCACGTGTTGACAGCCAGTCGGGCTATGGAACTGCTCATTTCGTTATCGTTGGCGAGTCCCGAACGGAAAAACAGATCGGCAAAGAGAGCATTGAACTCTTGCTTTTGTTCATCAGTGAGCCGGAGCGTATGAAGCCCGTGTGCTTTCATCAGGTCCAGTTGCTTTTTCCATTCCAGACCTATGTCTGTGAAGACAGCTTCCAGATCGGTTTCGCCACTTTCAAACTGGTTGATCCATGTCCATATACCGTGCATATAATAAAACAGCTGGCGCGAGAAGAGACCGTTCTCTGTCGATGGAATAAGTGGTTTTACCTGTGCGGGTGTACCGGAAAGCAGGACGGAAAGATAGCTTTTCTTTACTTCCCGGTATTCCTGGTCGGTGCGTCGGTTGTACGACAGACGGTCGTGGTCGAACGCTTTGCGGAGCGTATCGCTCCAGTGTCCGTATTCAGAGCCGATAGCTGCAGAGATGGTGTCCGCTTCGGTTTCGCAGATAAGCCCTGTGCCGTTGGCATCCATGATATTTTGCAGAATACCCGTTCCGGTGTTATTACCCGAAATGAGAAACATTTTATTCTTGGGCATTTGAGGAGCTTCTACTTTGCAGCGCTCCTTTCCCATGACATCATAGGCGGCTTTCTCTTTCTTGTAGGCCTTGACCTTTTCCGCTACTTGTTGGCGGAGCTCGTCATGAATAGGTTCTACAAGCAGCCGGATGAACGAAAGAATTCCCTTACCCGAGGCGGAAGGAGCTACAATAAAACTTTGCAGGCAAGGAGACTGGAGTTTGCCGGCGTATGGACATCTCACATATCGCTCCATGCTGGCACCTATGGCGGTCAATGCTCCGAGCAGCATGACATCACGCTGTGTGGGGCTGGTGGCATAACTCATGATGAGCAACAGGATTTTCGGCCAGTCCGCTTCGGTGAAAGAGGGCAATGGCTGGTTCGGTTCACTACCGTCCTGCAGCTCTTCGGATTCGTCCGGTTCTTCATTGTCCACCTTATTATATACGTGCGTGTGTGTGAGATTTTTGGCCGGTGTATTTTCTGCATTTTTTGCATTTTTCCGGTGGTTCATCATTTCCTCTTTGCAGAGAGTTACACCCGTCCTTTCAGCAAGATGGAATGCAGTGCCCAGATGGACATCTCCATGCCGGGTAGTAAGTGCGTTGGAGAATATCCGTTCGGCATGTTCCCGTTCGTACTTGGCAGACACCCGGCACAACCGATGGAAAAACTCGCGTCCAGCTTCTCCGCAATCGGTTGCGATGGCGAACGCCAGTTGTACATATTCAGCATACGTAGGGGCAATATCCGCTCCTGCAGTTTCAACCGCCTCACAGAGGCGGCATAACGATTCAATTTCGTCCATAATTTTAATTTATAGTTTTTAATATCTAATTATTTACTGTTTCTAAACAACGCTCCCGGATCATGACTAAGAAAGCAAGACCTTACAATGTCCTTACCGGAAAAGTCTACCCCTTTGCGTTTTTCTCCGAATGGAGAAGGTGTTTCCGTACCATAGAGCAGCACGGTGAACATCATTGCCAGCTTCATATTTTCGATGATACTGTTTGTGTCGTTAGCCATGGGTAAATGATTGTAGGGTACGAATGCTTTCACACCCCGTCCACTGGGACTGATAAACGTGAGTACAGGATGCAGAAGGTGGTCATTAAACAATGCGCTGCGCATTTCCACTGCCTCCTGATAGGAGTCGAGATGGTCGATATCTACCACCACCAGATGTGAAGAAGCTACGAAACATTTGCTGTTTCGACGCGAGAACGTACCACAGGGAGTCACATAAGGCAATAGTGATGCTTTTGCGGTCCGTATATCTTCGGAATTGCGTACTTGTCCGGTCAGGATTTTGAGATTCTCGTTGCAGGTTATCATTTGAAAAACTTGCTCTACGGAGACTTCGCAGGAGGGAATAAGTGTTGCAGGAGTAACAATCCGTCCCTGTTCATTTTTGATGGGAGCAATGGGAGGCATGAAATAAGACATTCTGAAATCGTTTGTCATCATTTAATTTTTTAAGTTTTTAATTCAGTAATTGCTTTGTCTTTCAAAAGCATGGGCGAAGATCAGCAAAGATTTTAAAATGCTGTTCCCGACATGTCGGGAACAATGTGAAAATAATTAACGTGAAACTTACATATTTAACAAAAAACAAAGAAATGGACATGCGAAACGAAATTCGCCACGAGGCTTTAGGAATCCTGATTGAGGAGGAGTTGAGACGTGCGGGGGTGAATATTACAGCAATGTGTGATGCTATGCACATGGGGCATACGACTTACTCTGATCTAAGGGGGGCTCCGATAAACATCTGAAGTATTACGAAGGTATTCTTGATTTTTATTGTAACGCTCTTACCGATGAAGAAATTCTTGAAAAAATAGAAAAGTGGGCATTGATGTATCTTCGGTACAGGAAAAAGAAGAAAGAGGAACTTGCTAACAATGATAAAAACTGTACTAATGGAGTGGTAGAGCTAGCATATGATGATTGAATGAAAAAAGATAAATAATATTATGCAGGAAGTCCAACGTTTTAATAAAGTCCTAAAATCTTTTGTCCTTTTAGGGGACATTATCTTACTGAACTTACTGTTGTGGGTATTCGATTCTCTTTGGGGAAACCGTTCCCTTTTTGAGTTTTCCATGCCTCTTTTCCAGAGCATGGCTTTGATGACTTTATGTTATCTGGTTTGCAACATTCGTTCCGGAGTGATCCTTCATCGTCCGGTGGTTCGTCCGGAGCAAATCATGCTTCGAGTGGCACGGAACATGATTCCTTTTGTATTGATGGTGTTGGGACTCTCATATATTTTCCATTTTGAATGTGTTAACCTGCGTCAGCTGGGGGCATTTTACGTAGTTCTCATTATCGTTATTATTTCTTATCGCCTGACGTTTCGTTATATTCTGGAGCTTTATCGCAAAAGTGGGGAAAATGTCCGAAAGGTAGTACTGGTGGGTAGCCATGAAAATATGCAGGAACTTTATCATTCCATGACGGATGATCCGACATCCGGATTTCGGGTACTGGGATATTTTGAAGATTCTCCATCAGACCGCTATCCTATGAATGTAGCATATTTGGGACAGCCATGCGAAGCCGTTGATTATTTGACCCGTAATGCGGGAAAAGTAGACCAGCTTTATTGCAGTCTTCCTTCCGCCCGTAGTGCTGAAATTGTGCCGATTATCAACTATTGTGAGAACCATCTGATTCGTTTTTTCAGCGTTCCCAATGTCCGGAACTATCTGAAACGGAGAATGCATTTTGAAATGCTAGGTAATGTTCCGGTACTTTCTATCCGTCGTGAGCCACTAGAGTTATTGGAAAATCGCATTGTGAAACGTAGCTTTGATATTATTTGCTCGCTACTGTTCCTTTGTACCCTTTTCCCGATTATATATGTCATTGTGGGACTGGCTATAAAGATAAGTTCTCCTGGACCTGTCTTTTTCAAACAGAAACGAAGTGGTGAAGATGGTCGTGAATTTTGGTGCTATAAATTCCGTTCGATGCGGGTGAATGCTCTATGTGATACATTACAGGCTACCGAACATGATCCTCGTAAAACCCGAATCGGTGATTTGATTCGTAAGACGAATGTGGATGAACTTCCTCAATTTATTAATGTACTGAAAGGGGATATGTCTTTAGTGGGTCCTCGTCCGCACATGTTGAAGCACACAGAAGAATATTCCCATTTAATAAATAAATATATGGTTCGTCATTTTGTGAAACCGGGTATTACAGGTTGGGCACAGGTGACAGGTTTTCGTGGAGAAACAAAAGAGCTTTGGCAGATGGAAGGACGCGTGCAACGTGACATCTGGTATATTGAGCATTGGTCGTTTCTTTTGGATTTATATATCATGTATAAAACTGTGTATAATGTCATCCGCGGGGATAAAGAGGCTTATTGAAATAATTAAAGATTAAAAACTAAAAATTATAGGCGGTTATGAAAAAAATGGCTGGATTGACTCTTTGCTTGTTACTTACTTTTTTGCTGGTATCCTGCCAAGCATACAAGAAAGTGCCTTATTTGCAAGATACAGCTTTTGTGAATGATACAGAACAGAGTGTTCATCAGACAGGTGTGAAGGTAATGCCAAAGGATTTGTTGACGATTGCCGTGTCTTGTTCCACTCCGGAACTGGCTGCACCTTTCAATCTGGAAAATTCGGGTACTGATGCTCCACAGCAATATTTGGTAGATAATCAGGGAAATATCAACTTTCCGGTATTGGGCGAGATTCATGTAGGTGGATTGACTAAACTGGAAATAGAAAACTTGATTATAGAGAAATTGAAAGTTTATTTGAAAGAAGCACCGCTTGTAACTGTACGTATTGTTAATTATCGGATTTCGGTATTGGGGGAAGTTACAAAGCCAGGCAGCTTTGTAGTCTCTAACGAGAAGATTAATTTGTTGGAAGCCCTTGCAATGGCAGGTGATTTGACCATTTATGGTATGCGTGATAATGTGAAATTAATCCGAACAGGGCAAGATAATAAACAGGAAATTATTACTATGGACTTGAATAAGGCTGAAACGGTACTGTCTCCTTATTATCAGTTACAGCAGAATGATATAATTTATGTGACACCTAATAAGACTAAGGCTAAGAATTCGGATATAGGAACTAATACGGGATTATGGCTGTCTAGTACCTCTATTCTGGTTTCACTAGCAAATATATTGGTAATTTTATTAAAATAGTGATTAATAATGAAAGAAAATTTGTATGATAATAATATGAATGAACTAGATGAAGAAAAAGTAAATTATCAAGAACTTCTCTTTAAGTATATAATTCATTGGCCTTGGTTTGTAGCTTCCGTTTTAGTTTGTTTGGTTGGTGCTTGGATGTATTTACATTTTCAGACTCCTGTGTATCAAGTTTCTGCTTCTATCATGATTAAAGATGATAAAAAGAGTGGGAGCGGAAATGCTGCTGATATAGAAAGTTTGGGATTAGGTGGAATGATTACTTCTGCGCAGAGTATTGATAACGAGATAGAAGTACTACGTTCAAAGACAATATTGAAAGAAGTTATTAATAATCTCGAACTTTATATTACTTATTATGATGAGGATGAGTTTCCTAAAGAGGAACTTTATAAAACTTCTCCAGTAATCGTTAATCTAACGGCGCAGGAAGCGGATAAACTGCCGAGTGATGCTTTGGTTGATATGAAACTGACTCCTGAAGGTAATTTGGAAGTCAATTTGAAAGTAGGTTTGAATGAATATAGTGAACATTTTGAAAAACTTCCGGCAGTGCTACCAACAGATGTCGGTACATTTGGGTTTACACTGAAAGATTCTTTGTCGAATGGGAAGATTGAAGGACAAGGTGTAGTACGAAATATTAATGCTATAATCAGTCAGCCGTTTAGAGTGGCAAAAGTCTATCAGTGGGCATTAAATATAGAACCTACTTCTAAAACGACTTCTGTCGCTGTTGTTTCTCTGATGGATACGAATATACAACGTGGACAGGACTTTATCAATAAGTTAATGGAAATGTATAATCGGAATACGAATAATGATAAGAATGAAGTTGCAGAAAAAACAAAGGAATTTATCAATGAACGTATTAAGATTATTGATGAAGAACTTGGAAGTACGGAGGATAAATTGGAATCATTTAAGAGAAATGCAGGTTTAACTAATATTGGTAGTGATGCTCAATTAGCAGTTGAAGGAAATGCTGAATATGAAAAAAAACGTGTAGAAAATGGTACACAGATTAACTTGGTTCGTGATCTCAGTAAATATATAAATAATCCATCGAATGACTATGAGGTGTTACCTAGTAATATTGGTTTATCTGATAATGGTTTAACTACTCAAATTGATCGTTACAATGAGTTGATTATTGAACGCAAACGTTTACTTCGTACTTCTACGGAGAGTAATCCGATGGTTGTAAATCTGGATACGAGTATTCGTGCTATGAAGGCGAATGTACGAGCTGCTATTGATGGGACTTTACAAGGTTTGCTTATTGTGAAGGCTGATTTGGATCGTGAAGCAAGTCGTTTTTCTCGCCGTATCAGTGATGCGCCGGGACAAGAACGTCAATATGTGAGTATTGCGCGTCAACAAGAAATTAAGGCTGGACTTTATCTGATGCTTTTGCAGAAACGTGAGGAGAATGCTATCACTTTAGCTGCTACTGCCAATAATGCTAAGATTATTGATGAGCCGGCAGCTGAAGGTGGACCGGTTTCCCCAAAGCCTAAAATGATTTATATGATTGCTTTAGTGGTAGGAGTGGGATTGCCTATTGGTGTTATTTTCTTACTTGGTCTGACTAAGTTCAAAATAGAAGGGCGTGGTGATGTTGAGAAATTAACGAGTCTACCTATTGTCGGTGATGTACCTTTGACTGATGAAAAAACAGGCTCTATTGCAGTGTTTGAGAATCAGAATACTCTAATGAGTGAAACTTTTCGTAATGTCCGTACTAATCTACAGTTTATACTTGAAAATGGTCAGAAAGTAATTCTGGTGACTTCGACAGTTAGTGGTGAAGGTAAGTCTTTTATTTCTTCAAATCTTGCGATTAGTCTATCTTTATTAGGAAAGAGGGTAGTAATTGTAGGGCTTGATATTCGTAAACCCGGTTTGAATAAGATTTTTAATATCCCCCGAAAGGAGCAAGGAATTACCCAATACCTGTCAAATCCGGAGAAGAATCTAATGGATTTCATTCAGCCTTCGGATGTTAGTAAGAATTTATATATTCTTCCTGGTGGAACAGTACCACCTAATCCTACGGAATTATTGGCTCGTGATGGTTTAGATAAAGCGATTGAAACATTGAAAAAGAACTTTGATTATGTGATTTTGGATACTGCCCCTGCTGGTATGGTGACTGATACTTTGCTTGTAGGGCGTGTAGCTGACTTATCCGTTTATGTATGTCGTGCTGATTATACTCGGAAAGCAGAGTTTACCTTGATTAATGAGTTGGCTGCTGATAATAAGCTTCCCAATATCTGTACCGTTATTAATGGTCTTGATCTTCAAAAAAAGAAGTATGGCTATTACTATGGTTATGGTAAATATGGCAAGTACTATGGCTATGGTAAGCGTTATGGCTATGGTTATGGCTATGGGGAACATAAAGTAAAGGAAGAAAAAAAGTAAGTACTTAACAATAACAATATATGAATATAGCGATCGTAGGCACAGGCTATGTTGGCTTGGTGTCTGGTACTTGTTTTGCCGAAATGGGTGCCACTGTAACTTGTGTGGATGTAGACACAAATAAAATTAATAAACTGAAAGCAGGTGAAATGCCTATCTATGAGCCAGGATTGGAGGAATTGGTAAAACGCAATGTTAGCTATGGACGACTCAAATTTACAACGGATTTGACAGATGTTTTAGATAATGTGGAAGTCGTTTTTTCTGCAGTAGGAACTCCGCCAGATGAAGATGGTAGTGCCGACTTGAAATATGTGCTTGCTGTAGCTCGTCAGTTTGGACAAAATATCAATAAGTATACCATTCTGGTGACTAAATCAACTGTACCTGTAGGCACCGCTCAAAAGGTAAAAGCTGCTATTCAAGAGGAGTTAAAAAAACGTGGAGTGGATGTACTTTTCGATGTAGCTAGTAATCCTGAATTTTTGAAAGAAGGTGCAGCTATCAAAGATTTTATGAGTCCTGATCGCGTGGTAGTGGGTACGGAAAGCGAGAAAGCAAAGGAAGTAATGACTAAGCTCTATCAGCCTTTCTTACTTCAAAATTTCCGTGTTATCTTTATGGATATTCCTAGCGCAGAGATGACCAAGTATGCAGCTAATGCTATGCTTGCTACCCGTATTAGCTTTATGAATGACATAGCTAATCTATGTGAAAGGGTAGGGGCTAACGTAGATCATGTGCGTCGGGGTATTGGAACCGATGGACGTATTGGCCAAAAGTTCTTATATGCAGGCTGTGGGTACGGTGGTAGCTGTTTTCCTAAAGATGTAAAGGCTCTGGTACATACTGGAATTGATAACAACTATCATATGGAGGTGATTGAAGCTGTAGAGCGTGTGAACGAGCGTCAGAAGAGTATTGTCTACGATAAACTTACCATCCTGATGGGTGATGTAAAAGGAAAGACTATTGCTTTGCTTGGCTTGGCTTTCAAGCCGGAAACCGATGATATGCGTGAAGCTCCAGCTTTAGTAGTAATAGACAAACTACTGAAGAACGGGGCAACTGTCCGTGTGTTTGACCCTATTGCAATGCCCGAGTGTAAGCGTCGCATTGGTGATGTAGTGACTTATACTGAAAACCTTTACGATTGTGCAGTTGGTGCTGAAGCTTTGTTGTTGATGACTGAATGGCGCCAGTTCCGTCTGCCTACGTGGAACGTTATTCAGAAGGTTATGAACGGTAAGTATATTGTAGATGGGCGTAATATTTGGAATCGTGTGGAGCTGGAGGAGATGGGATTTGTTTATACTCGGATTGGGGAGAAATAATTTTTTCATTTAATATCTGCAAGTACAATGTAGATTTTATATCTTATAATTATTTTAAATGAGTAATAGTTCTAATAATAAGCGTATAGCTAAGAATACTTTATTTTTATATTTACGAATGATAGTTGTTATTATCATTGGATTATATACAAGTAGAGTTATTCTCCAAACGTTGGGGGTTGAAGATTATGGCATTTATAACCTTGTAGGAGGAATTGTATCTATGTTATCTTTTCTTAACTCTGCGATGGTAGGTGCTTCTCAGCGTTTTATTTCTTATGAATTAGGCTGTAACAATATCCAGAAACTTAAAAAAGTATTTGCGACATCTATTATGGCACATTGCACGTTGGCAGTTATTATATTAATTATTGGAGAAACTATTGGCTTATGGTTTGTGAACACTCAGTTGAATATAAATGCAGATAGAATGATTGCTGCTAATTGGGTTTATCAGTGCTCTATCGGTATCTTTTTATTAACTATTGTTAGTGTACCATTTAATGCTTGTATTGTAGCTCATGAACGAATGAAAGCTTTTGCCTATGTTAGTATATTAGAGGCGATCTTGAAGCTATTAATTGTTTATGTATTGTTGATAGTTCTGATAGACAAGCTTATTACCTATTCAATTTTAATGTTATGTACTTCGACTATAACTAGTTGTATATATGTGTTATATTGTAGGCATAACTTTGAAGAATCCCGAACAACAGTAATTGGAGATAAAAGACTATTTAGAGAAATGTTTGCTTTCACCAGTTGGAGTATTATTGGCAACTTTGGATTTACTTTTAGAGATCAAGGGTCAAATATTATATTGAATTTATTTTATGGTACAACGCTTAATGCAGCAAGGGGTATAGCTCAACAAGTAAATGGTATTATTAGTAATTTTGCAGGCAATTTCATCATGGCTTTAAATCCTCAAATTACTAAACAGTATGCTAGTGGTAAAACAGAACAATCTGTTAAACTTGTCTATACAGGTAGTCGATTTTCGTTTTTTTTATTATCTATAATTACAATACCATTTTTTATCAATATCGACTACTTATTAAAAATATGGCTAGGTAGTGTTCCAGAGTATACAGGACTTTTTCTTAGGTTGGTGATGATATCTTCTCTTATTGGAGCTATGGCAAATCCTATTGTGACAGCTCTTCAGGCGACAGGGAAAATTAAAGTTTTTCAAATTATGATTTGTGTAATTATGTTGTGTGAACTTCCTTGTGCTTATTTAATTTTAAAATTGGGTGGGGCTCCTTATACAGCTATGTATCCTACTATTTTAATTACATTAATAGCTCTTTTTGCTAGATTCATTATCTTAAAAAAAATGATTCCAGCATATAGCTTAAAGTTTTTCTCATTTTCGATTGTATTCCGGAATGTGCTGATTGCTTTTGCTAGCTTTATTGTTTCTCAATATGTGAGAGATTGTTTTGAAACTTCATTTCTAAATTTCTTTGTTACAGCAATTGTTTCGTTTGTAATAACTGTTATCTTGATTTATATCTTTGGTTTGAATTCGAACGAGCGTAATATCTTAAATAGTAAGTTAAAGCAATTAATCAATAGGCCATTGCCTGGAAAAATTGGCTAAAATAGTCAATATTGAAAATCTTATTAGATACAAGTATTACAAACACTGTCAGTAGGCAGAAATTTCATATTTTATTTAGTAATACAAAAATCTGTTTTTGAGTTATCTATCTACCCATTAATCGATATCAATGCCTCTCTAATAGTGATATACATATACTATGACTTTTACGTTGTTTGTATTTATTTCTATCTGTATAAAATGACTGTGTCATCCCCAATATAAGTGGATGATTGGCAAATAAATATTTTATGAAAACAAAAATTGTTTATGTATTGGTCAGTGATGAGAGAGATCTTTATTTGGAACAAGCATGGCTCTCTCTTTATTCATTACGACTTCATAACCCAACAACACATGTAGTGGTGTTGATAGATGATAACACAGAACGTTCATTGATTGGTAAGCGTAAAAAATTCTGTGAGTTAGTGACAGAAATAAAGACAATAGATGTTCCTGCTGAATATACAGCTGCGCAGCGTTCGCGATATATTAAGACTACAGCTCGGCGGCATGTGGCTGGTAATTTTTTATTTATTGATACCGATACTATTGTTACTGATACTTTGGATGATTTGGATGATATGGAGATAGAAATTGGTGCAGTTCCAGAGTTTCATGTAGATTTGAGTCATTTCCCTGGTGTAGAGGGGTTACATATTACAGCCCAACAACTTGGTTGGAGCTATGATAAAAAAGATATGTACAATTATAATAGTGGTGCTATTTTTGTAAAAGATACTCCTGTTGCACATCAATTCTACCAAATGTGGTCTGAATGTTGGCTAAAGTCTATGGCTATACTACACCGTCATCACGATCAACCGCCATTAGCAATGGCTGATCATCTGTTAGATCATCCTATTGTACCCATGAGTGGTATCTGGAATTGTCAAATATTAGAGCGTGGTATTTTCTATCTGCCTAGTGCGAAAGTGGTGCACTATTTTGGCACCTCATTATCAAAGGATAAAGATGATTATATCTACGCATTTGAGGGGAGTGATATACTTCATGAAGTGAAAAATTTAGGTGGTATTAGTAAGTCTACACATCAGTTGCTTGTTAATGCAAAGGGGATTTGTAATTCTCATACGCAAATTGTAGCAGGTATGGAGGCTGATTTACTTTATACACACGTTTATCGTGTTGTTAAGAATTTATATAAGTATCATTCAAGTATTTTTCATTTGTTGGATAATACATTGAAGTGTTTTGGTAAAATGAAAAGTAAATTTAAATAGTTGTATTTGAATATGAGAACTTTACACATTATTATGCCAATGGCTGGCGAAGGATCCCGCTTTTTGAAAGAGGGGTGGACGGTACCTAAGCCTTTGATACAACTCCATGGCATTCCACTCTTCAAAAGGGCTATTGGCAGTTTGGAAGTAGAGGACATAGAAATGAAATACTCTTTTATTGTTCGTCAGGAACATATTGACAAGTATGCTATTGACAAAAGGATAAAAGATTACTTACCTACAGCTAATATATACTCTGTATTAAAGACCACAAGGGGGGCAGTAGAGACATGCCTGCTGGCCAAGAAAGGAATTGATAAAGATGATGCTATCATTGTTATGGATTGTGATTTAGAATTCCGTAGTCAAGAATTTATCACTATAATCAAAGAAAGTCTATCTAAAACGATAGAAGAGGTTGATGGAGGAGCATTGGTTTCTTTTCAATCGAACATGTCTAAATATAGTTATGCACAGGTTGATGAGAATAATAAGGTGTTGAGAACGGCAGAGAAGGAGGTGATTTCCAATCATGCGTTATGTGGTGCCTATTTTTTCTCTAAAGCTGAAGGCTTCTTATTGGCTGCTTATCATTTATTGAACGAAGTGAATTTCAGCAAACCGGAGTTTTATATATCGTTGTTATATAACTATCTACTTCAAAATGGTGAGACTGTACAATTAGCTGAAATGGAAGAATACTACTCTTATGGAACTCCAGAGGAATTGAGTAAATATTTATAAGTAAGAGAAAGGTATTCGTAAATTATTGTGTGATATAGACAATATATTGCTGCTTCTGGCTCATTCATCTTATTTTGAGGTGGTACAATTACAAGTATATTGATGTAATTATCCTGACAGACATTTTTTGTGTGCTATTAGATATTGTGAGTTAAACTTTATCTTAGTCTTCAAATGGTAAGAAATAAAGTGATAAAATTTCTTTCAAATAGTGCATTTATATTATTTGTTATAGACCGTATAGGTAGTGTGTATGGTAATGCCACCTTTTTGTAAATTTATTCTTCAATTTGCTAATAGGCAGTGTATTGGGCTATCTTTTCAATTGATTTATTTTAAAATGATAAGAAAAAAATGAATGAAGCAGTAAAACTGATAATCACCGATTTTGATGGTACATTAGTGAATACTTTTGAAGCCAATTTATGTGCTTATCAAGAAGCTTTTGCTTCTTGTGGGCTACAGTTAGACAAAGTCCTTTATCAACGATGTTTCGGGTTACGTTTTGAAGCTTTTATGGAGAAGTCTGGTATTGCAGAGCCTTCTGTATGCCACCTCATTAAGGAAAAAAAGATGCAAGTGTATCCTCATTATTTTGACAAGTTGAAACCGAACTTAGTATTGATAAACTTTCTCAAGTCTTGTAAGCAGTCGGGTATACAAACAGTTATTGCTTCTACAGCACGTAAAGAGAATTTATTCAATGTACTTAATTATTTGGAGGTTACCGATTTTTTTGATTTTATATTAAGTGGGACAGATGTATCAAGAGGAAAACCTGCTCCAGATATTTATATCAAAGCGTTAGAAGTAGCGCAAGTTAATGCTTCGCAAGCACTAGTTTTTGAAGATTCAGAGGTCGGTTTTCGGGCAGCAGAGCAAGCTGGTTTAAAATATATAAAGATTAATTCTGAGTTTTATGGAAATTGAAGTAAAGGGACATTCGGGTTGTAGCATAGACATTGTACGTGAAGGTAAAAAACTTTTTATCTATAAATGTTCTGAAGACCCTAAATACTTAGATCGTTTGGTAAAGCAGGCCGAGAAACAACAGCTGGCTTCTATGTATGAATATCAACATACTCGTATCCCACAAATATTCAGTGTGGATAGGTTGAGAAATAAAGTGTCTGTAAAGATGGAATATATCTATTCAAAAAACTTTATAGGTTATTTTGAGTCGGCAGGTTTTGAACAGATTTCCTACTTCATCAAAGCGTTAATTCTTTTTATTGAGAAAGAATTGAAAGAATCTCCTATGCAGATAGTAGCAACACAAATGTTGCTTGACAAGTTTAAAAGTGTGGGCGAGAAGATTGTCTCCAACTTAACACTACGTAACGATGATGAGGTGAATGAGTTGTTTGCACGTTCATTACAGATATTTCAGAAGATAGGGTATATAGAAATTCCAGTCGGTATATGTCATGGTGATTTAACTTTCTCCAATATTTTATTCAATGGTAATAATTACTACTTGATAGATTTTCTGGATTCGTTTATAGAATCTCCTTTGATGGATATTGTTAAGATACGGCAAGATTCTGCTTATATGTGGTCACAGTTAATGTATATTCATGAGTATGATCGAACTAGGTTAAATATAATTTCCGAAAAGGTAGATCGTGACATCACTGCTCATTTTGAACAGTACAATTGGTTCCGTACCTATTATAAGCCTTTTCAGTTGATGAATTTCTGGCGTATTTTGCAATATGCCAAGGAAGAGAGAGTTATTGTTTATTTGAAGCAAGTCATTAAATCTATTTTGTATGAGTTTTAGTCTGATTGTACCTATTGCTGCCAATAAGAAAGAGTATGAGAAACGGATTCCAGAGGAGTTTTTGCTAACTCAAGATGGGTTAATGAGGTGCGTAAAAGCCATCATGGGGATTGATTTAACTCATTTTCACCATATTTATTTTACTGTCCTTCGCGAACATAGTGAACGTTATTGCCTTAAAAATCTGTTGGAACTACAGTTCAAGAGATTAGGGTTGAAAGAAGCCATGGTAGTAGAGCTAGAGCATTATATGCAGTCACAACCCGAAACTGTGTATGAAACTATTAAGCAAGCGGGAATATCAGATTGCTTTATGGTGAAAGATGCTGATTGCTATCTTGAGGGTGAAATTCAGCCAGAGAATAGCATCGCAGTTTTTCCTTTAGAGAAATTGGAATGGGTAGATCCACAACATAAAAGTTATGTGGCAGTAGATGATATGTCCTACATTACTAATATCATTGAGAAACGTATTATTAGCCATTATTTTTGTGCCGGTGCCTATGTGTTCGAAAGTACAGATGACTATTGTCAATGCTTTGAATCGTTAAAACATAATGAAATGCTATATCTGTCGCATATTATTTATAAGATGCTTTTGCAAGGTAATATTTTTCGTCCTATTGTAGCGAAAAGTTATATTGATTTTAATATTAGTAATCGAAATATTTTTATTTGATACCATGGTGCCGGAAATATCTATTATAATACCTGTTTACAATGCAAAGTTATTTCTAAACAGATGTATTGATAGTGTTCTTTCTCAATCTTTTGAGAATTTTGAATTGTTGTTGATTGATGATGGAAGTAATGATGGAAGCGAATTGATTTGCGATGGTTATGTGGCAATAGATTCTCGAATAAGTGTATTCCATAAATCTAATGGAGGGGTAAGTGCTGCTCGTAACGTGGGAATAAAACATTGTCGTGGAAAGTTCGTGACTTTTATTGATGCTGATGATTACGTAGGTTATGATTTCTTGGATAGGTTGATTGCTGGAAGAGAATATGATTTTGTATATGGAAACTCTTATATTGTGGGTAGTAATCATCCTTGTGTAATTGAAAAAGAGGTAAAATTAGTGATAAATGATGAAGCCTCGTTTAACCAAAATTTCAAATTTATACCTTTGGCAAAGCTTTCTCCATGGAATAAACTGTATAGACGACAGATTATTGAAAATTACCATTTACAGTTTGATGAATCTATGTGTTATGGTGAGGATACGCTCTTTGTGTTGCAATATTTATTTTATAGTCAATCAATATGTATGAGAGGAATTGTTCCATATTATTATGATGATTCTTCTTCTGATAAATATAAAATTTCTCATTCTTATTTGCTAAATTGGCTATCGCAATGTATCAACTCTTACGAGACTATCTTTGTAAAGTGGAACTCTTCTTATGAAAAGGCATTGGTGCTTGATGCTGTAGTAAGCTTTCAACGTAATAACTATTATAGAATTTTGATGTCATTAATAAAAGATGATAAAATAAGTGTTTGTGAAAAGCTCTGCATTATTGATAATATGCGTGTCGCGTTAATACCCCGGCAAGCTGCTAAATTTGCTTCAAAAAAAGAGAGATTTGTAGAACTGTCTTTTTCATTCTCATTTGCATGGATTACATATTCACTATTTAAAATCATTTCATACATAAAAAGTTAAATATGCGTATTTGTATAGCAGGAAGAGGAAACGTGAAGGACCCTATCTTATGGTCTGGAACTCCCCAAAAATTATATAATGCCTTTACTAATCTTCCTTCACTTAATATCGATATTTTGGATTGGAGCATTTTTAAACCATTTTTTAGTTTGTATTGTGTGGTATATGGTAAATTCTTTTTCACATGGGGGGCGATTTGTGACCCGTTATTATACAGTTTAGGCAAACGTACAATTAATAAGAAAATAAAATGTTTATCTAATAAGTATGACTACATTCTTTTTTGTAGTGGTGATCTTTGTATTACAAATTCAATGAGAAATTTTGCGAAGTTTGCTTATTATACTGATATTTACTTGGCTGATGTAGTACCTTACTATAAAAGAAAAAAATGGGGAGTAAGAAGTTTTTTGAAACAATATAATGAGAACTTGAAAGAGCAATATAATAGGTGTGATTTTATTTTTACGCAAAATGAATGGACAAGACAGAGTATTATTGATAAACTGCAAATTCCATCAGATAAGGTCATTAATGTGCATTTTGGTGTAAATTTAGCGCCCTATATAGGTGAAAAAGATTATTCTAGAAATTTGCTATTAATAGTTCTTCGTAAAGGCTTAGAAGAGTATAAAGGTTTGTATCTATTGTTGGATGCATTTAAGATACTTTACCAAGATATAAAGAATGTAGAGTTGGCAGTGGTGGGAACAGATGTAGGTGATGGAATAGAGGGAGTAACTTGTTATTATAATCAACCTCGTGAGACTACAGTCAAGCTTTTTCAAGAATCTACATTATATGTGATGCCGGCAATTCGTGAACCTAATGGAATAACATATTTAGAAGGATTAGCTAATAAATCTCCTATAGTAGGGTTAAATAGATTTGCATTTCCAGAGTTTTCTGGTTATGGAGAGTGGGGATTCCTATGTGAAAATGATAATCCCAATGAATTAGCAGGGCTTCTTAAAGATGCGCTCTCTGATAAATATAGATTAAAAGAGATGGGATTAAAGGGACAGAAGTTTGTTGAGAAAAACTTTAAATGGGAAGTCGTAGTAGATAGAATGCTAACAGAAATGAATCGGTGAACGATTCTGTAATTTTGTGTCAATACTTTAAACAGCAAACAAGAATTTGTTAGGTTTATATGCTATTTGAACTTTTAGCTTTATAATGTATTTCAAACGATAAATTAGATGATAAACTTTCTAAAAGCCTTATGGAAAGCATTCTTTATAGCTCTGAAGAGTAAATATAGGTGGCTTTTAATACTCTTTATTTTGTGGCTATATCGAGTAGATTTTATCTCTGCTGATGGAGGAGGATTAGCGAAGACTTTACAAGTAGTAACGTTATTTGGAATGTTTTTTTTAACCATCAGCTATCGGAAGAATCTAATATCAATAGCTTATAACAGAACAAATTTACCAATCCAATCAGTGTTTTATCTATATACTTATGCACTTATCAGCACGGCTTGGGCCTTGATACCTACATTCGCTTTTTTTCTTTCATTTCAGAATTTGGCATTACTTCTTGTTTTAATTTGGGTATTTGGGCAGTTCCGTGATTTTAAAACAATGGAAAAGTCCTTCTTAATGATTGCTGTCTTTACAATGCTTTTTGAGGTTATTACTGTCCGTTTCCTAGAAGGATTTAGTTTGTTTTTTCATTTTTTGCAAAGTGGCTCGGCGGCAGCTTTGTGTTTTTCTTATTGTATAGCAGAATTATTAGCTATGAAGCGTCCGGATAAAGAGCGGAAAATTCTTTTAAAGTGGACTATTGTTATTTCATTAATTGTATTAGTAATAAGTACTAGTAGTGGTGCGAATGTATCTGCAATTTGTGGCTTTGCCATTGCTTTGTTTTTTTCGAGAAAGGTATTCTATTCATTATTGCTTTTTTCTTTAGGTATTTTTCTTTATTTAAATCAAGATTTGCTTACTACATTAATGTTCCTTGTGATGCCTGGTAAATCGTTGGAAACGGTATCAAGTGCTTCAGGTAGGCAAGCTTTATGGGATGTTTTATTGAATTTAGCTGCTCAAAAACCTTTTCTTGGTTGGGGATATGCTTGTATTGAGCGTGCTGTAACGAATACAGGATTTATGGCAAGTGATGCCCACAATAATTATTTGGGAATTTATGGCAGTTTGGGAATAATCGGATGCGCTTTTTTAGGATTTCAATTTCTTTCTACTATGCTATATTCTTTTAAAAGAAGAATGAAGTGTGGATATTTAGGCATCTTTGCAGCGACATGTTGTGCAATTCTCAATGGATATTCTTATGGTTTTCTGTCAGGCAAGGCTTGCTCTATTACAGTGATCTATTTCTCTTTAGTTGTATTATCCTTTACTTATTCAAGAGTGAATTATTATGATAGATATGGAGTTGAGTAGCAAGATTAAAATTGCAAGCTTATTATGTACTATGATGGTGGTATATCGACATTCCCTAAATTATTTAGCTTTTTTCAATTCATGGACAGGTCATGGAATAAGTGGGTTTGTTGAGGATGGCATCTCTCTATTGACAGAGATAGCAGTACCTTATTTTTTTATCATATCAGGCTTTTTCTTTTTTCGGATCTCTTATTACGAAAAAAAAAATTACTTCAAAATGCTTGAGAAAAAAGCGAAGACATTATTAATTCCATTCATCTTTTGGAATATAGTGGGAGGGGTGATACTGTGTTTGTATAATCGGACTCAAGTAGGAGATTCAATAGTTAATTGTGTTCAGCAGTTATTTATGAGTAATTGGTATGGGCCATTGTGGTATGTGAGGGATTTAATGACACTAATGCTATTAGTGCCTTTATATGGATGGATTTTTTTGTGTAATAAGAGTTGGTTATATTTAATTATAGTACTGTTGTTATTTTACTATTGGATGCCAAGTGATGGCAATTGGATTTCAACAGAAAGTGTGCTATTTTTCTTTCTTGGTGGAATTTTACAAAAATATGAGAAAATAGTGGAGATGCAAATGCCCTGCAAGATGATCATGGGAGGTACTATTTTGTGGGTATTATATTCATTCGGATTTATCCCTATTGAGAATACTTATCTGCATAAGATTAACACAATATTAGGTTTGGTCATTTTTTGGCAGTTGGTTAATTTGCTTACTGCTAAACAAAGTGAGAAGTTATTGACATTGTCTAGTTATTCTTTTTTGATTTATGTAATGCATTTGTATTTGATAAAAGTTATGAAACAAGGATTAGGTGCCTTATTCTTTGAAAATGATATGATGGCATTATTATCTTATATTTTATTACCTCTTATAACTATGTTTATTATTATTGTTATAGGAAGATTATGGGTTAAAACTTCATTAGTCACCTATAACCTCGTAACAGGCGGGAGATTATGAATCAGAATTTGTATATAGATAGAGATACTTCATCTGTCATTAAAGGTGTATTGATAATTCTTATCGTAATGGGGCATAATAAGGTGTTATGTTCAACTGATAATAAGGGAGCTGACTATCTTTATCTGTTTCATGTTATATGTTTTTTTATTCTACCATTTTTTTATGATACAAAAAAGGAGATAACAGTAAAACGTCTATGCGATATAGTGGTGCGGAACTGGATTCCATATTTTTGGATATGCATTGCTTGTTATGTAATATCTAGTGTAGTAAATCATGAGTTTAATTGGGATTGGAGTCATGTGTGGGCTTTTGTTAATGGAACGCAAACTCCTTTACTAAAAAACTTTGGTTTTATATTTCCATGGTTTCTTCCAACTTATTGTTCTTTTTACATACTTTATTTGTTTACTAATAAATACAAACATTTTTATAGATTGTTGACTGTATTGTCGTTGATTACTTGGAGTTTCTCGTGGTCACAGTTCCATTATTTTAAAGGTATAATACCATTTGGTATTGGTCTAGCTATCTACTATTTTGGTTTCGGTGTGCTTTCTTTTTATGTAAATCGTTTATCTGTTAGAATGAAATACTTAGGAGCATTTCTTTTTGTGTTACTTTCAGTAGATTACTGGCTGGATTATTCGTTTTTGTCTTACTCTTATAAATTGTTACCTATATGTTTTTTTCTGGGATTGTTGTGGATAGCACCTTATTTGAATTTTCGTTGGCTAAAATTACTAGGTGATAACTCTTTGGGTATTTATATGATACATATTTTTCTGGCAAATGTGTCTTATTTTATTTTTCCTGATAATTTTGGGGGAGGGATGATTGGACTTGTGGCAACCTTGTTGATATCCTTGTGGTTGGTAAAATGGGTAGTCAAGCGAAAAAAAATGAGGAGCATATTTCTCCCAAGATCTTGGAGTGATATAAAAATGAATGTATAGACTAAAATATAAGTAGGTTTGTATAGATAAATGGATCAGTGTTTATAATATATTAATAGTATAATAATGAAAATTCTTTGGGTTAATCCGTCTTTTTTAGATTATCGAATACCGGTTTATAAACGATTATATGAATTGACGGGTGGAAACTTTTATATACTGTTTTCTAAAAAACGTGTATCGGAACGTATTTGTCTAAAAATACAAGAAGCCGTTGGGGGTAATGCGATCTGCTTTGAAGGTGAGAAAAGAATAATCTTTGGAGAAAAAGAAGGAATGTCTAATAAATGGATGTCTTTTCCCATCACAAAAGGATTATATAAACGAATAAAAAAGATAGATGCAGATATTGTGATTGCTGAAGGATTTTTTCAATGGACCCCACAGGCTGTACGGTATGTTTTTTTTCATAGAAAACCTCTATTAATAGAATATGAAAGAACTAAGCATACAGAAAGATCCTGTCCAAAATGGAGAATGATATATCGAAAATTAGTGGATCAATTTGTTTCTGGATATCTGTGCAATGGAAAACTTACTAAAGAGTATCTTTTTGATGAGATGAAGATAAAAAAAGATAATTTGTTTGTTGGAGGAATGTCTGCAGATAGTGAAGGCTTAGTTAGTGCTATACAGAGTATGTCCGTGGAAGAATGTATTACTTTTAGAAATAAATTAAATATAAATAATAGTGGAATCGTTTATATATACGTAGGGCAGCTTATTGAACGTAAGGGGGTAATATATCTTTTAAATGCTTGGAAGAAACACATTCGAAAATATAATCAGGATAATTTATTAATTGTCGGCGGTGGTGACTTGTATAATAGTTTTGTAGATAAATTTGGAGATGAAGTTAGTATCCATTTTACAAATGGTATTGATTATGATAATATATATAAGTATTATGCAATATCCGATGTTTTTATCATTCCAACATTAGAAGATAATTGGAGTTTAGTGGTGCCAGAAGCAATGGCTTGTGGGTTGCCGATTGCTTGCTCCATTTATAATGGATGTTATCCGGAATTAGTGCATGAAGGTGAAAATGGTAAGCTATTTGATCCGTTAAAGCAAGAAACGGTTATTGAGGCATTGGATACGTTTCACCGAGTTGATTTACAGAAGTATGGAGAATATTCTAGAAAAATAGAGAAGTATTATAATCATGAACGAACAGCTAATAACATTTATGCTGCTTGCGTGGAAGTATTAAATAGAAACAATAAATGAAATGTTACAGATTGATTTGTCGGTAATTATTCCTGTTTATAATGCCGTTCCATTGTTAGAACGTTGCTTGAATTCTATCTTTATCCAAACTACACAATATTCCTATGAAGTGATATTGGTGGATGATGGTAGTACAGATAATTCGGTAGAGGTTATTAAAGCTAGACCAGAAAGGAATATTGTGTTGCATCAACAATCAAATGCAGGACCTGCAGCTGCACGAAACAAAGGCATGGAGTTAGCAAAAGGCAAATATGTAGCTTTTATTGATGCTGATGATTATTGGAATGATGGCTATATAGAACAAACGGTACAGTTTCTAGAAGAACATGTGAGATGTGTAGCTGTATCGGTCGGGTGTAAATCCATTTCGTTTGGTAATCCACCTTGCTATTGTCCTGCTTTCGTCAATGATAACTCGAAAATTTCGGCTTTTGTTATAGATGATTTCTTTACATATTGGGCGGAACACTGTGTGCCAGGTACATGCTCTACTACTATACGAACTGATGTTGCGAAAGCTTCGGGTGGAATGCGCCGTGACTTACGTATTACAGAAGATTATGAATATTGGCTCTATTTATCAACATTTGGTAAGTGGGGATTCATTCCTAAAATCCTTTATGTAAGTGATGGTGGCATTGTGACACAAAAGCAGGGACATGTGAAGAAGGATATTGAGCGTGCACGCAAATCACCAGATATGGCTGATTTTGAGAAGCGTATCATTAAAAGGATAACCGAAGTTGATGCGAAAAACTATATAAAAGTTCGTGGTAGAGTATCTAGAGTATTAGTATATAGTCATGTAATTACAGGTCGTTTTAGTTTGGGAAGAAAAGAAGCGTTATGTTATGGAGAACACTTTCCAAAAGATAAAATAGGTATACTTATGAATATTGCTAAATATACAGCTTTTACTTGGTGGTGTCTTGCTTATATGTTGCGATGGAGAGAGTATCATAGATAAAATATAGAAGATAAATATGCCTAAAATTATAATTATACTTCCCTACTTTGGGAAATTTGATTCACTATTTACATTTTGGTTGCAATCATGCGCTTACAATAATACGATCGACTTCCTTGTAATAACCGATGATAAGACAAAATATAATTATCCTCAAAATGTAAAGGTTGTCTATGATACATTTGTGCATCTTCGTGAAGAAATTCAGTTGCTTTATGACTTCAAAATATCATTGGAGACTCCTTATCGGTTTTGTAATTTTAAGCCTGCATACGGAGAAATTTTTCAAAATTATTTGGAAGGATATGATTTTTGGGGGTTTAGTGATTGTGATATGTTATTTGGAGATATTATGAAGTTTATCCCTTCTGATTGGAGTTGTTACGATAAAATAGGAAAATTTGGTCACTTATCATTAATCCGCAATACGGAAGAAAATAGAATGTTATATAAGGAAAATGATGCATATAAAATAGCTTTCTCTACTAATCGTCCTTTATTTTTTGATGAAGACGCGTTCCCTTATCTTTTTGAAAAGCATGGAAAGAAAATTTATCCGTTTCCTATTTTAGATTTCATGCCTAGGTTGAAAGAGTTGAAAGTGCTTAATGATAAGCTAGGAAATAGGATGAGTGTGTTTACTTATGAAGAAGGACGTATTATGCGATATTCTTTATATGAAAATAAAATAGTATCTAATGAATATGCATATATTCACTTTTTGAAACGCCCCATTGAAATAGCCTGTAATGGTATACCTCAATCTTTTTTGATTGTACCCAATCAATTTATAAATATGGAGCCGATTACATTAGAATTGATTGTTAAACATGTCGGCAAAGGAATTTTTTGGGCATATTGGCGAAATAGCTTCAAATGGAAGAACTTTAAGGATAGGCTGTACAATAGGTTATGGGGAAACCGTGCGGATAGAAATCTAATTCAATGTATGAGGAGAAAGATTGATAGAGCAGGCTAATCAGTAATAGAATATGTTTCGTTTGAAATGTTATTATCATGAGTGTCTGTTAAATATTGTATGTGTTTTTCATGTGCTTTTATATTAATTAGTAGATTCTTTATAACTGTTGAAATAGGGATTTCATGAATTATACTAATTGTTACTCTTTAGAAATATAGACATGTATATATTATACAGTGTTACCTTATTTTGATATTTTCTTTGATAATCGATAGTCGTTGTGCTAAATAGTTGATTTATAGGCTATTTTTTTTCTTTATGTGCTATTTGTGAATGGCGTTTGAACGCAGAAATATATCGTACTCTTTGATGATGCGATATGTAAATTAAAAATTAATAATATATATTATCCCCAATGCTTTATAATAGTTTCTCTTTTCTACTATTCTTTCCAATAGTAGCAACATTCTTTTTTCTTTTACCACATAAGATAAGACAGGGATATTTACTCGTAGTGAGCTACTTCTTTTATATGAATTGGAGTCCTACGTATAGCTTGTTTCTTGTATTTGTTACTTTGGTAAGTTATGTCGGAGCACAGATACTTCAAAAGTTTTGTGAGAGTGAGAATGATAAACTAAGAAGGGGTGTCTTAGCTAGTACACTTTTGCTTTGCTTTTCAGGATTATTTATTTTTAAATATCTCAACTTTCTGAATGATTCGCTTTGGGGACTATTTTCGCTGATGGGTATTCGAATGGAAGTGCCACATTTAGAGTTGCTATTACCAGTAGGTATCTCTTTCTACACTTTTCAAGCGTGTGGATATATGATAGATGTTTACAGGCGGCAGATTATGGTAGAGAGGAATTTTTGCACATATGCACTGTTTGTCTCTTTTTTCCCGCAAATTGCAGCTGGCCCTATTGGGAGAGGCAAGGAGTTGTTGCCACAGTTTAAGGTGAAGCACTATCTTAATAGAGAGGATATTACTACTGGATTACGCTGGATGTTGTGGGGTTATTTTATGAAGGTTGTGGTAGCGGATAGGTTGGCTTTGTATACAGATGCTGTGTTTGGCAACATAGCACATCACACAGGGGTGTCGATATTAGTAGCTGCTGTGCTTTTCACTTTTCAGATTTATTGTGACTTTGCTGGATACTCTTTTATTGCTTTAGGGTGTGCACGTATTATGGGATTTCGATTGATTGTGAACTTTGCACGACCTTATATGGCAACTAGCGTACAAGACTTTTGGCGGAGGTGGCATATTTCACTTTCTACTTGGTTTAGGGATTACCTCTATATTCCTTTGGGTGGTAGCCGTTGCAGCAAATGGCGTACAAGGATGAATCTAATGATAACTTTTGTAGTGAGTGGGTTGTGGCATGGAGCTAACTGGACTTTCGTGATCTGGGGTGGACTGAATGGGCTTTTTCAAGTGATAGGTAATGTAATGAAGCCTATCAAAGAACAGACGCGTTTGTGCTGTGGATTGAGAAAGGATAGTATATGGCTAAAGGCTTTTAATATCTTACTGACTTTTGTACTAATGACAGTTACATGGACTTTTTTCAAAGCACATACATTGGAGGATGCATTACTAGCTATTAGCAAGATGGTACTACCAGCAGGAGTTCTTTATAAACCCGACCTTTCTGTGTTACTCTATGGCACGATGGGGGTAGGTGTGTTGATGGGGTGTGATATGCTTGAAGAGAAAAATGGAAAGCATCCGTTACTAGAGAATGACTCGATAACTATTCGCTTTGCTTCGTATGTGGTTCTATCAATGATAATTCTAAGTGTAGGAGTTTTTGATGGTGGACAGTTTATCTACTTTCAATTCTAAGCAACAATGGATATAAGTAAACAGGGTATGAGATATATAGGCAAGGCGCTCTTGCTATTTGTTCTGTTACTAGTGGCAGACAGAGGAATAGGGTATAGTTTGAAATGGATGTATTTCAACCAAAAGGGTGAGGATTTTTATTATACGACTAAAGCGTTGGATGAGCAAACTGCAAACTTGGTAATATTAGGGTCGTCACGTGCTCGTAACCATTACAATCCGGAGATATTGCAGGATTCTTTAGATATGAGTTGCTACAGGGCAGACGCATTATATTTTTTACTATCCCACTCCTGTTTTTATTCTATTTATATGATTGATTATTAACTTATTA